>NZ_JAOECR010000004.1:0-172297 GCF_029836955.1 Stenotrophomonas sp. GD04054
CGCGCAGGGCGCGGGCGTGGTGGGCGATGTGCTCGCCGATGAAACTGGCGATGAAGTAGTAGCTGTGGTCGTAGCCCGGCTGCAGGCGCAGGGTCAGCGGATGACCGGCGGCATCACAGGCCTGCTGCAGGCGCTGCGGTTGCAGCTGGGTCTGCAGGAATTCGTCCGCCTCGCCCTGGTCGACCAGCAACGGCAGGCGCTCACGGGCCACGGCGACCAGTTCGCTGGCATCCCACTGCGCCCAGTCCGCCGGGTTGTCGCCCAGGTAGGCGTGGAAGGCCTTCTGCCCCCACGGCACGTGGCTGGGCGCAACGATCGGCGAGAACGCCGACACGCTGCGGTAGCGCCCCGGGTTGCGCAGCGCGATCACCAGCGCACCGTGACCGCCCATCGAGTGGCCGCTGATGCCGCGCGCATCGGTGACCGGGAAATTCGCCTCGATCAGTGCCGGCAGTTCCTGCGCCACGTAGTCGTGCATGCGGTAGTGCTTCGCCCACGGTGCACGGGTGGCATTGAGGTAGAACCCCGCCCCCTTGCCCAGGTCATAGCCCTCGGCATCGGCCACGTCATCGCCGCGTGGGCTGGTATCGGGCGCGACGATGATCACGCCATGCTCGGCCGCGTAGCGCTGCGCGCCCGCCTTGGTGATGACGTTCTGCTCGGTGCAGGTCAGCCCGCTCAGCCAGTACAGCACCGGCAGTTTCTGCGTTTCCGCCTGCGGCGGCAGGTACACGGCGAACTGCATGTCGCAGCCCAGCGTGGTGGAATGATGCCGGTAGACGTCCTGCCAGCCGCCGAAACAGGCGCGGTGTTCAATACGTTCCATGGTGCTCTCCTGCGCGGCGCGTCAGCGCACGCGTGCTTCTGGTAGATGCCGACCTTGGTCGGCTTATCCACGCGCGGCGTGGATGCCTTTGTTGATCCGTTCATCCAGCTGCGCCAGCAGGCGCAGCAACGATTCGACGCCAGACTGGCCATCAAGATTGCGCCAGGCCGCCACGGCCACATCGCTGCGCGGCGGCCACTGTCCGGCTGCGCGCGCTTCATGAAGGCGCGGCAGGAATACCTGCGCAAGCCACTGCTCGAACGGCATGCCATCGTCGCTGCCGAAGGCCGAGGTCACCGCACGCGGCGGCCCCACCTCCCCCACTACCCAGCCCAGCGCACGCAACGCCTGCTCGATCGGAACCACCAGGGCCGCGCGCGGGTCTTCCGCACGCGGCCGGCGCAGGGCATCCAGCCAGCCCATGACGCGGCTCAGTAGTGAACCACCGACCGGATCGACTTGCCTTCGTGCATCAGGTCGAAGGCTTCGTTGATCTTGTCCAGGTCCATGGTGTGGGTGACGAACGGTGCCAGTTCGATATCGCCCTTCATCGCGTCCTCCACCATGCCCGGCAACTGGCTGCGGCCCTTCACGCCGCCGAAGGCGGTGCCCATCCACTTGCGCCCGGTCACCAGCTGGAACGGACGGGTGGAGATCTCCTGGCCCGAACCGGCCACGCCGATCACCACGCTCTGGCCCCAGCCACGGTGCGCGCATTCCAGCGCCGCGCGCATCACGTTGACGTTGCCGATGCACTCGAAGCTGTGGTCCACGCCCCAGGTGGTCATCTCGACGATGACCTGCTGGATCGGCTTGTCGTAGTCCTTCGGGTTGATGCAGTCGGTGGCGCCGAATTCGCGCGCCAGTTCGAACTTGGACGGGTTGGTGTCCACCGCGATGATGCGGCCGGCCTTGGCCTGGCGCGCACCCTGGATCACCGCCAGGCCGATGCCACCCAAGCCGAACACCGCCACGCTGTCGCCTTCCTGCACCTTGGCGGTGTTGTGCACCGCGCCGATGCCGGTGGTGACGCCACAACCGAGCAGGCAGACGTGCTCCGGGTTCGCGTCCGGATTGATCTTCGCCAGCGAGACTTCGGCCACCACGGTGTACTCGCTGAAGGTCGAGCAACCCATGTAGTGGTACAGCGGCTCGCCGTTGTAGCTGAAGCGGCTGGTGCCGTCGGGCATCACGCCCTTGCCCTGGGTGGCACGCACCGACACGCACAGGTTGGTCTTGCCGCTCTTGCAGAACAGGCACTCGCCACACTCGGCGGTGTACAGCGGAATCACGTGGTCGCCGGGCTTGACGCTGGTCACGCCCTCACCGACCTCCACCACGATGCCGGCGCCTTCATGGCCCAGCACCACCGGGAACAGGCCTTCCGGATCATCGCCGGACAGGGTGAAGGCATCGGTATGGCAGACACCGGTGTGGGTGATCTTGACCAGCACCTCGCCCTTCTTCGGCGGGGCAACGTCGATCTCGACGATCTGCAGCGGCTGGCCGGGACCAAAGGCGACGGCGGCACGGGACTTCATGGTGGACTCTCCAGACATAGGGAAAACGGGATGTATGGCGCGGTGATGCGCCATCGCTTACTTCAGGTACGAGCGGATCAATGCGCTCATGTCGCGCACGCGTTCGGCGCGCTGTTCATCGGAGGCCGCAGGCTGGCCGAACTCCTCGCGCAAATGGGCCTCCATCACCTCGGACATCAGGCCATTGACCGCGCCACGGATGGCGGCGATCTGCTGCAGCACCGGCCCGCAGTCGGCACCGGCTTCCAGCGCGCGATCCAGCGCATCGCACTGGCCGCGGATGCGGCGCACGCGGGCCAGGACCTTCTTCTTCTCTTCGGGGGAGTGCGGCATGGCGGGGCCACCTCGGAACTATACTGGGGGATAGTATACACAGAGGGGCGAATGAAGCCATCTGGTGCTGCCGAGGCATGCCCCAGGGACAGATCAGCCCAGAATATGAATGAACAATAAATAGATTCATTTGTTACTTTTTCATGACGTAGGGTGCCTGCCTTCCGCCCGCGTTTACCCCCGAGTCACATTGGCGTGACCAGGGAGAAATCATGTACCGACCGTTGTTCGCCCGCAGTCGCTTGTCTGTCGCGCTGGGTTCGGCATTGGTGCTGGTGGCCGCCGCACCGGCCATGGCGCAGCAGGCCGCCACGCAGGAACAGAAGGCCGAGCCCGCCAGCAGCAAGACCCCCGTGCAGCTGGACCGGATGACCGTCACCGGCTCGCGCATCTACCGCGCCGGTTTCGACACGCTCGAGCCCGCCGCGGTGGTCAGCCGTGAATCGATCGAGAACTATGGCGACACCAACCTCATCGATGCCCTGACCCGGATTCCCGGGGTCAGTGCCGGCGTCAGTTCGCGCGGCGACCAGGCCGGCTTCGGTGCAGGCGTCAACTTCGCCAGCAAGTTCGGGCTGGGCAGCAATCGCCTGCTGACCCTGGTCAATGGACGCCGCTTCGTCACCTCTACACCGCCCACCATCTTCGGAGCCGGCGGCGGCTCGGGCATCCAGGTCGACATGAACGCCATTCCCAGCGTCATGGTGCAACGCATTGAAAGCCTGAGCGTTGGCGGTGCACCCACCTATGGCTCGGATGCGATCTCCGGCGTCAACAACATCATCCTGCGCGACCGGTTCGAGGGTGCCGAAGTCGAGCTGGGCTACGGCAGGACCAGCAAGAACGACAACGAGCGCTACTCCTGGTCGGCCATCTTCGGTACCGACTTCGCTGATGGCCGTGGCCACATTGTGGTGGCGGCGGAACTGGACAACGCCGATGGGGTGAACGCGCTGCAACGCGATTTCTACCGCCAGGGCTACAGCCTGCAGGCCAATCCCACGGCGGCCAATGCCACTGCCCAGCCCCTGCGCCGGCCGACCAATGATGGCCGCATCGACGGCAGCATTCCGTTCAACACCGGGCCCCGCGATGGTATCCCCGACCAGGTCTGGATCCGCAACCGGCGCATTGCCAGCATGACCTTCGGTGGCCTGGTGATGCCGGCGACCGGCAGCTACACGCGCAACGGCCTGGGCGACATCCTTGGCTTCGGCCCGAACAAAGACAAACTGTGGCAGTTCAACAACGAGGGCAAGCTGGTCGAGTTCAATCCCGGCACCAGCTACGCGGGCGGCAACGCCTCCGGCGGTGACGGCCTGAACCTGTTCGAGACGGTGCCGCTGATCGCCGACCTCGAACGACGCTCGGTGTTCTCCACCGGCAGCTTCGACTTCACCGACAACGTGCGCGGCTTCTTCGAACTTTCGCGATACGAAGCGACCGCCCGCGAAACCCTCGACCAGAACGTCTACAACGCGGTGTCCTTCGGCAATGCGCGCCTGGACGGCGGCGGTACCGCCAGCGGTGCACTGACCTTCAGCGCCAGCAATCCGTTCCTCAGTGCGGAAACCCGCAAGATCCTCGCCGACAACGGCATCACCTCGTTCCGCCTGTCGCGATCTTCGCGCGACCTGTCGATGAACAACGCCAGCACCGAAACCCGCCTGACCCGTGCGGTGCTCGGCCTGAACGGCTTCTTCGAGGTCGGAAAACGCAGCTTCAACTGGGAAGCCAGCGTCACCCACGGCCGCGGTGACTTCGACTACCTCGGCACCGGCCTGATCCAGCAGAACTTCATCAATGCGATCAACGTCACCACCGACGCCAGCGGGCGCATCATCTGTGATGCCACCCGCCCGGGCACCACGGCCGATGCGAACTGCCGCCCGCTGAATCTGTTCGGCGAGAACCAGGCGTCGCGCGAAGCCCTGGACTATGTCTCCACCCGGACCGTGGCCAAGGCGCAGACCCGCCAGACCGTCATCAATGCGTCGGTATCCGGCGGCCTGTTCGATCTTCCCGGCGGCGAGCTGTCCGCGGCGGCCGGCTTCGAACACCGCCGCGAAGAAGGCTCCTTCACCCCCAGCGAGTACCAGCGCCTGGGCCAGGGCCGCTCAGTGCCGACCCAGGCGGCGGAAGGCAAGTACCACACCAATGAAGTGTTCGCCGAAGTGCTGGCACCGCTGTTCAATCCCGACTGGGATATTCCGGGCCTGCATCGCCTGGACCTGACCGCCAAGTTCCGCCGCGTCGACAACTCCGTCGCCGGCGCGTTCAATGCGTTCACCTACGGCATCCAATACGAACCGATCGCCGGCCTGCAGCTGCGCGGCAACAAGACCCAGTCACTGCGCGCGCCCTCCATCGCCGAGCTCTACACCACCCAGCAGCCGGCCTACTACAACATCCCGGAAGTGTGCTCGCTGGACAACATCAGCGGCGGCTCAAATCCGGCGGTGCGTCGCCGCAACTGCGAGGCGTTCTTCGCCGCCTACCCGGGTGCCGATCCGAACACCTTCCGCCAGCAGCCGACCAATACGCTGGGTTCGACCAACGGCAGCACCCGCCTGCAGAACGAAACGGCGAAGTCGTGGACGGCCGGCATCGTGTTCGCGCCGGAATGGATCCCGGGCCTGCGCGTCGCCGCCGACTGGTATGACATCAAGATCAACAACGTGATCACGTCGCTGAGCGCCAACGACATCATCACCGGTTGCTTCGACACTGCCGACTTCAACGCCGCCAACGTGCCCAACGCCAACCGCTTCTGCAGCCTGGTGACGCGTGATCCGAACACCGGCGTGGCTACCAGCATCAAGACCGAGTATGGCAACGGCCCGGTGCTGATGTTCCGTGGCTGGACCGCCGAAGTCGGCTACCGTTGGGACCTGTCGCGCTTCGGCGTACTGGACCTGGACTTCTACGGCTACATGCCGAAGAACCGTGGCCAGGCCGCGAACCGGGACGTGCCGTTCGTCGAACAGGCGGGCAGCTTCAACGAGCCCAAGCGCCAGTTCCGTTGGACGGCCCAGCATCGCATCGGCAACTGGAACTACGGCGTGGCCTCCAACTACACCAGCCGCGCCCAGTACACGATGACCGATACCCCGGAAAGCCGTCAGTACTTCTACCGCGACAGCTGGACCACCTGGGACGCCAACGTCACCTACCGCATCACCGACGCCGCGCGCGTGACGTTGTCGGTGATCAACGTGGGCGATGACATCGGGCCGTTCCCGTATGTACTGGATGCACTGGGCCGTCGCTACATGGCCAGCCTGCGCTACAACTTCAAGTAGGCCTGGCGCAGCGTTTCCACAGGCGGGGCCCGGTGTACGGGCCCCGCTCAATCAAACAGACCTTGTTCCGCCAACCGGGTCAGCTCATCCACCACGTAGCGCACCTTCGGCCGCAGGTGGCGCGTCGGTGGCCACAGCGCATGGATGTCGATGTGCCGCTGCATGTGTTCGTCCAGCACCGATTGCAGCACGCCGGAATCGAGATGGCGGCGCACCAGTGAAATGGGCATCTGGCAGATGCCGAGGCCGGCGATGGCCGCTTCGATCACCGCGTCGCCATCATTGAGTTGATAGGGCGCACTGGGAATGAACGTTCCCTCGTCCTCCTCGCTGCCGATCCGCCACCAGATCGGTTGCCCGTGGCGGAAGCCGACGATGCTGCGGTGCTGCGCCAGTTCCTGCACCGTGCGCGGCACGCCATGCGCCTGCAGGTACGCCGGCGATGCGCAGGTGACCAGGCGCTGGCGCCCCAACCGGCGCGCGACCAGGTGCTCGGCCTGGTGCAGCCCACCGAAACGGATCAGCAGGTCGATGCCCTCTTCGACCGGATCGACGAAGTGATCGGTGAAGGTCATCGTCAACTGCAGGTCCGGATACTGGCGGCACAACCGCAGCAGCACCGGCAGCACCACCAGCCGCCCGAACGAGGACGGCATGTCAATGCGCAGCCGCCCGCTGGGCAGGCCCGCCGAACCCAGACAGGCCTCGGCCGCGGAGATTTCTTCCAGCGCCGCCGCACAGGAGGCGTAGTACGCCTCGCCATCAGTGGTCAGTGCGATGCGCCGCGTAGTGCGATGGAACAGGCGCACCCCCAGCCGCGCTTCCAGCCGGGCGATGGCCTTGCCCACCGCCGAGCGCGAGATGCCCAGCGCGTCTGCCGCCTCGGTGAAGCTGCCCGAGCGTGCGGTCGTGACGAACGTCACCAGGCCATTCAAGGATTCCAGCGGCAGCATCGTTCGCACCCCATTGGGGACAAATAGTCCCCCACCAAGGGAGATCGAAGCGCTTTATGCGCCCGCATGTCAACTCCATCCTGTGTGCATCGCGCCGCTGGCGCTCTTCCCCGCACCGAGATGACCAACATGACCGCCGCCCTGTTCCGTCCGTTCGACCTGACAGGCATCGCCCTGCGCAACCGCATCGCGATGGCCCCGATGACCCGTGCCCGCAACCCCGGCTCGGTCGCCAATGAGCTCACCGCGCAGTACTACCGGCAGCGTGCCAGCGCCGGCCTGATCATCAGCGAAGGCACGCCGGTCTCGCCGCAGGGCCAGGGCTACATCGACGTGCCGGGTATCTGGTCGGCCGAGCAAGTGGCCGGGTGGAAGCTCGTCACCGAGGCGGTGCATGCCGCGCAGGGCACGATCTTCGCCCAGCTCTGGCACGTCGGCCGCATGTCGCATGCCTCGCTGCAGCCCGGGGGTGGGCAACCGGTCAGCGCCGGTACCCGCCCGGTGGCCAGCGCACCGAAGAACACCTCGTTCGTCTATCTGGACGACGGCAGCCGCGGCCATGCTGATCCCACCCCGGCGCGTGCGCTGGCCACCGAAGAGATCCCCGGCATCATTGCCGACTTCGCACGCGGCGCCGACAACGCCATCGCTGCCGGCTTCGATGGCATCGAGTTGCATGCCGCCAACGGCTACCTGTTCGAGCAGTTCCTCAACCCGCTCATCAACGAGCGCGACGACCGCTACGGCGGCTCGCTGCCGAACCGCGCGCGATTGATCCTGGAGACGGTGGATGCGATGGCCCAGCGCATCGGTGCGCACCGCATCGGCGTGCGCCTGGCACCGAACAACCTCACCTTCGACATGCCGTTCTACCCCGACAACGAAGCCACCTATCTGTACCTGGCCGAGGAACTGGGCAAGCGCGGGCTGGCCTATGTGCATCTCAACGACAACCTGCAGGCGGGCCAGTCGGTGCTGGGCGAGGCGTTCCTGCAGCAGTTCAAGCAGGTCTACGGTGGCACGTTGATCCTGGCCGGTGGCATGACCCGCGAACGCGCCCTGCAGCTGGTCGAGGCCGGCACCATCGACCTGGCCGCATTCGGCCAGCCGTTCATCGCCAACCCGGATCTGGTCGAACGCCTGCAGCACAACGTCGCGCTGGCCACGCCCGACCGCAATACCTATTACGGTGGCGGCGAGGCAGGCTACCTCGACTACCCGCGCGCGCAGTAGAGCCACGCGATGCGTGGACGCGGGCGTACACTGCCCACCCGCATCCACCGGATCTGCCCATGGATACGCCCACCGCATCGTTCATCGTCAACCTCGATGTCCCCGGTCTTGCCGCTGCCGAGGACTTCTACATCCGAGCCTTCGGCCTGCGCATCGGGCGCCGTCTAGGCCCGGGCGCCGTGGAGCTGCTCGGTGGGCCAACGCCGCTGTACCTGCTGCAGAACGAGGCCGGCAGCGCCGCCACCGATGACGGCGACGTGCGCGACTACGAGCGCCATTGGACGCCGCTGCACCTGGACTGGGTGGTGGATGACATCGAAGCCGCACTGGTCCGTGCGGTTGCGGCCGGGGCGACGCTTGAGCAGTCCGTGCGCGAGCGCCGCTGGGGGCGCATCGCCGTGCTGGCCGATCCGTTCGGCCACGGCTTCTGCCTGATCCAGTTCAGTGGCGAAGGCTACAACGCGCTGGTCGAATGACCGGTGCGCCGTTCACCACGGCAACGGCACTGCTTCACCGTTGGCGCGCTCACCGTAGTACAGCGACGGCAGCAGGCGCGAGAGGAAACTGAACTCCGTGTAGCAGTGCTTGAGCAGGCCCAGGCCGACCGCATCGCCGGCATCGCAGTGCGGATCGGTGCTGTCCAGGCCGAGCACGAAGCGGCTGCGCAGCACACAGCCAAACGGCGTATCGCGCGCCACGTGCAGCATCTGCCCGTCGCAGGGATCACCGTTTGCATCCAGGCGTACGTGATCTCCGAAGCCGATGCGCGCGGCGATCACCGCCGACACATCGCCTGCATCCTGTGCCACCTGCAGGCGCTCGGGCACCAGCAACGTGCGCGGGTCATGGAACTTCAAACGCGCCGCCACCGGCGGAATATCGGCCAGCGATTCCACCGCGTGGATGCTGGCACCGTGGTAGCTGCGTCCGCGCTGCCAGGCCGCGTCCCAGCCGCGATGCTCGACATGATCGACCGGATGCCACCAGCGGATGTGCTGTGTGGTCTCAAAGAAGGTGAACCACCAGTCCAGCATGCGGCCCTTGCAACCGTGCAGATCGGTACGCACCGCCACCAGCAGAGTGCCATCTTCGCGGCGCTGGATGCCGGTTTCCAAGCGCATCGGTGCGGGGTCGAGCAGATCGTGGTGGTCCAGCCAGGCGCGGGCGTTCACAGCGGTATCCATCGGGGTCTCCTGCATGTCGGGAGACCTGACAATACGGAAACGTTCTTCGTTTCGCAATTATCCGAATGCGGTAAGATGGGCGCAATGAACAGCACCACCCTGCCCGAGCCACCCTCACCAATCCGCCGCCGCGGCCGCCCTGCGCGGCCGGAAGCCGAAGTCCGCCACGCCGTGCTGCAGGCCACGCTGGAGCTGCTGCTGGCACAGGGTTACGAGGCCACCACCATCGAAGCGGTGGCGGCGCACGCCGGGGTAGCGAAGAAGACCGTGTACCGCCACGCCAGCAACCGCGAAGAACTGGTCGGGTTGGCCGTGCGCGAGTGGACCGACGGCTTCGCGCCGCAGTTGCAGCGCGATGCGCACGACGCCGATGAGGTGATGCCGTTGCTGCGGGCCATCCTGCACGCGGTGTGCGCGCAGGCACTGTCGGCGCAGGCAGTGCAGGTATTCCGCCTGCTGGCCACCGACTTTCCCGGCAAGGACGCGCTGCTGCAGGCCTATCTGGACAATGGCATCGAACGCGGCCGTGCGCTGCTGGCCGACTGGCTGGCGCGTCAGCAGCAGCGCGGGCTGCTGCGCGAGGGAGATGCCGCGTGCATGGCGCGGCTGATCCTGGCGATGGCCGTGGCCGAGCCGCTGCGCGAACGCGTGATCGGTGTGGTGGCCGAGGATGCGCCGGTAGAGGTGCATCTGCGTGATTGCCTGGAATTGTTGGCACCCGTACTGCAGGTGCCGTAGCCGGCCGCATCCACGCATGGCGAGGTTCTACCGGCAGCGCTTCGGATCAGGTCACGCCTGCACGTAGGGTATTTCGCTGTCGATACCGTCGAACGCGATCAGCTGCAGCAGCGGCTGCACGTCCTCGTCACTGATCTCACCCGCAGTGATGTCATCCACGCGTGCATACAACGCCTCCAGCGCCGCTACCTGGTCCCCTCGCAGCCAGCCACGATGGGTACCGAGCCAAGCCTGCAGATTGGTTCCGATATCGCCCTCCGAAAGCAGCGAATCCTCTTCCTCCAGCTCCACCACCGCTTCGGCCATCTTGCGGAACAGGAAGTCCTGGAAGTTCGCGGCCAGCAGATCGGCGCGATCATCGTCATGCCAGACCAGCAGCACCGGCGACTCGCTGGAACCCGGTGCATTGGTCCAGAAACAGTAGTGATCACCCGCGCCGGTGCGCGCGAACGGCAGCAGTTTCAGGTCATCGCGCAGCGGGTTGTAATGATCTTCGGCAGTCAGATCTTCCCACGCTGCGCGCAGTTCGCTCGGCTCGATCGGTTCATAGTCGTTGGCATACAGCAGTACCGGCGGCTGCGGCTGCACCTGCGGGAACACCGTGCGGTACCATTTCGGGCCCTGCTCGCCCCAGCTGAAACGGTTGTCTTCCACCAGCTGGCGGAACAACGGCGGGAAGGTCTGGCCGGAAGCCTGTTCGAGATCGGCGAGCATGCTCAATGACGTCCTTTTGTTGAGAAGACTCACTCTAGCGGGTGAACGCCATCCACGCATGGCGTGGATCTACCCGGAAAGCTCTCGTTGGAGCCGGTCATTGGACGGCACTGCGCCATCCACCGCGATTCACTCGCGCAGCATATCCACGAACGCACGCAGCGCACCGGGCATCTGCCGCTGCTTCGGGTAGTACAGCGCGAAGCCGGCGAACGGTTCGCTCCAGTCTTCCAGCACCGCCACCATCTGCCCCGATTCGATGTAGGGCCGCGCGGTGTCTTCCAGCACGTAGGCCAGGCCGATGCCATCGAGTACCGCGCCGACCACGGTGCCCTGCTCGCCCAGCGTCAGCCGTCCGGGCACGTCGATCTCCAGCGCCTGCCCACCGCGCTCGAACTGCCACTTGTACAGGTGCCCGCTGGCGAAGCGGAAGCGGATGCATTCGTGCGCGGCCAGGTCGCGCGGATGCTGTGGCGCCGGATGCCGCCGCAGGTAGTCCGGCGAGCCGACAATCAGCCCGCGCAGCGGTGGCCCCATCGGCACTGCCACCATGTCCTCGGGTACGAACTCGTGCAGGCGCACGCCGGCGTCGTAGCCCTCGGCGACGATGTCGACCAGGCCGTCGTTCTCGGTCAGCTCCACCCGCACGTCGGGATGGGCGTGCAGGAAGCGCGCCAGCCGTGGTCCCAGCTGTGTCGCCACCGCCGCACGGGTGGCATTGATGCGCAGCAGGCCGGCCGGTGCGGCACGGAACTGGTTCATCTCCTCCAACGCATCGTGCACCTGCCCCAAGGCCGGCTGCAGGCGCTCCAGCAGGCGCTGTCCGGCCTCGGTCAGGGCCACGCTGCGGGTGGTGCGATGGAACAGGCCCACGCCCAACCGTTCTTCCAGCGCGCGGATCGCATAACTCACCGCCGAGGTCGACAGCGCCAGCTCGGCGCCGGCACGGCGGAAGCTGCGGTGGCGGGCGACTGCGGCGAACGCGGCCAGGTGGGAGAGATTGTCAGTGGCCATGATTGTGCAGTTTCACTTGATGAATCATGCCGATATCCGGGCTTCTTGCCGCTGGGTACGGGGCGTATTGTAAAGCGCCTTTCGACAAACCCTGCCAAGGATTCCCCATGTCCCTCGCCCGTGGTTACGCCGCCCATTCACATACCGACCCGCTGATCCCGTACGAATTCGAACGCCGCGCGGTCGGCCCGGACGATGTGCGCATCGAGATCCTCTACAGCGGCATCTGCCATTCGGACCTGCACCAGGCCCGCGACGACTGGGGTGGCTCGATCTACCCGATGGTGCCGGGCCACGAGATCATTGGCCGCGTCACCGAGGTCGGCAGCAACGTCACCCGCTTCAAGGTGGGCGACCACGCTGGCGTGGGCTGCATGGTCGACTCATGCCGCAACTGCGACGCCTGCGAGCACGACCTGGAGCAGTACTGCGCCGAAGGCGCGACCTGGACCTACAACGGCCGTGAACGCGAAAGCGGCGCGCCGACCTACGGCGGCTATTCCGACCACGTGGTGGTCGAACAGCGCTTCGTGGTGAAGGTGTCCGAAACGCTGGACCTGAAGGCCGCCGCCCCGCTGCTGTGCGCCGGCATCACCACCTGGTCGCCGCTGCGCCACTGGAAGGTCGGCCCGGGCCAGAAGGTCGGCGTGATCGGCCTCGGTGGCCTCGGCCACATGGGCGTGAAGTTCGCCAAGGCCCTCGGCGCGCACGTGGTGATGATCACCACCACGCCGGAGAAGGGTGCCGATGCCAAGCGCCTGGGCGCCGATGAAGTGCTGGTCTCGCGCGATGCCGCGCAGATGAAGGCGCACGCCGGCAGCTTCGACTTCCTGCTCAACACTATTCCGGTTGGCCATGACACCAACCCGTACATGGGCCTGCTCAAGCGCGAGGCCACCATGTGCCTGGTCGGCGTGCTGACCGAACTGGATCCGCCGCTGACCGGCGGCAGCGTGATCTTCGGCCGCAAGCACCTGACCGGCTCTGCGATCGGCGGCATGGCCGAAACCCAGGAAATGATGGATTTCTGCGCCGAGCACGGCATCGTCAGCGATGTCGAGATGATCGACATCAAGAACGTCAACGAAGCCTGGGAGCGCATGGCGAAGAACGATGTGCGCTACCGCTTCGTGATCGACATGGCGACGATGAAGAACGCCGCCTGATCGATTGGCGACTGTGAACGAAGAACCCCGGCACTGCCGGGGTTTCTTGTTTGCGTTGCACGGCCCGTCCGCCGGGCCATGCCCGGCGAGCGAAGCGGTTGCCTCCCTCCTTGGGCATGACGAAGATCAAGGACCCGGCCACCAGCCGGGCGCAGACTCGCTGCATGGCCCGCCTGCCCTCCCCTGCGATGCTGATGCGCGCGCCGCACCGGCTGCTGTTCTTCATCGGCGCCAGCAACCTGCTGCTGGCAATGCTGTGGTGGGCGTTGTGGCTGGGCGCATTGCGCGGGTTGTGGACGCCGCAGCCACCGCCGCTGCCTCCGGCCTGGCTGCACGCGCTGCTGATGCAGTACCTGGTACTGCCCAGTTTCATCTTCGGCTTCCTGCTCACCGTGTTCCCGCGCTGGATGGCACAGCCGGAGCTGCCACGCAGCCGTTATGCACCGGTCGGCATCGGCCTGTTTGGTGGGCAGGCGTTGCTGATTGCCGCCGCCTGCGGGTGGACACCCGGGCTGTGGCCCGGCCTGCTGCTGGCACTGGCCGGCTGGAGCGCCGGACTGATCGTGCTGGGACGCGTGCTCAAGGCCGCCGGTCCCAACCGCAACTGGCATGCGCGCGCCTGCTATGCCGCACTGCTGCTGGGCTGGCTGGGGCTGCTGCTGTTCATGGCGGTGGGGCGCGGCCACGCCACGCTGATGCCAGTCACGGTGGCACTCGGCACCTTCGGCCTGCTGCTACCGGTCTACCTCACCGTCGCGCACCGGATGATCCCGTTCTTCGCCAACAACGTGGTCGATGGCTATGTGGCGTGGCGCCCGCTGCGCTGGTTGGCTGCGATGTGGGCGCTGCTGATGCTGCGCCTGCTGTTGAGCGCGTTGCAGGTCGACCACCTGCTGTGGCTGGCCGATGCGCCGCTGCTGATGTTGTCGCTGCAGGCGCTATGGCACTGGTGGCCACGCGGGCCGATGCCGGGCCTGCTCGCGGCCCTGTTCCTGGCACTGGCGTGGCTGCCGATCAGCTTCGCGTTGTATCTGCTGCAGGACATCGGCCAGATGCTGGGCCATCCGCAACTGCTCGGCCGCGCGCCGCTGCATGCCCTCGCCGTGGGCCTGTTCGGCAGCCTGCTGGTGGCGATGGTGACCCGGGTCACCCAGGGCCATTCCGGCCGACCGCTGGTGATGCCGGCAGTGGCCTGGTTTGCGTTCGTCGCGCTGCAGGCGGTGGCGATCATGCGCATCGTCGCCGAACTGATGCCCGACGCCTATGCGTGGCATTTCGCCGCAGCCATCGGCTGGTTGCTGGCCTTGGCACCGTGGGTGGCGCGGCTGGGCTGGATCTACCTGAGCCCACGGCGCGACGGCAAGCCGGGCTGACATCACCGCCGGGCATGGCCCGGCGCTACCGCAATCGAATCAATACGCGAACTCGCGGAACACCGGATCGACGTCGCCGTGCCAGCGGCCATGGAACAGCGCCAGCTTGCGTTCGGCCGGGGTCAGGCCGGACTCGACGATCTCCTGCAGCACGTCCAGGAACTTGCTCTCGTCCTGGCCGTCGGCATTGCGCGCCGCGCGGCGCTTGAGGCCTTCGACGGAAATCTTCACCGCTTCACGGGCCAGGTCGCGCACGCTGCCAGTGCGGAACGGCAGGTTCATCGCATGCTTCGGCACGCCGTCGCGCAGTGCATGGCGCTCGGCCAGGGTGAAATCACGTACCAGGTCCCAGGCCGCATCCAGCGCGGTGTCGTCGTACAACAGGCCCACCCAGAATGCCGGCAGCGCACACAGGCGGCTCCACGGGCCACCGTCGGCACCGCGCATTTCCAGATACTTCTTCAGGCGCACTTCCGGGAACGCGGTGGTCATGTGGTCCGACCAGTCGCGCAGCGTCGGCAGCGCGCCCGGCAGCACCGGCAGCTTGGCCTGCATGAAATCGCGGAAGCTCTGCCCGCTGGCGTCGTGGTAGATGCCATCGCGGTAGGAGAAATACATCGGCACGTCGAGCAGGTAATCGACATAGCGCTCGTAACCGAAGCCATCCTCGAACACGAAGTCGAGCATGCCGGTGCGGTCGGCGTCGGTGTCGGTCCAGATATGCGAGCGGTAGCTCAGGTAGCCGTTCGGCTTGCCTTCGGTGAACGGCGAATCGGCGAACAGCGCGGTGGCGATCGGCTGCAGCGCCAGCGACACGCGGAACTTCTTCACCATGTCCGCTTCGGTGGCGTAATCCAGGTTCACCTGCACCGTGCAGGTGCGGGTCATCATGTCCAGGCCCAGCGAGCCGACCTTGGGCATGTAGGCGCGCATGATCTTGTAGCGGCCCTTTGGCATCCACGGCATTTCATCGCGCTTCCACTTCGGCTGGAAGCCCATGCCGAGGAAGCCGAGCTGCAGCTCACCGGCCACCTGTGCCACTTCGTTGAGATGGGTGCCGGTCTCCACGCAGGTCTGGTGGATGGTCTCCAGCGCCGCTCCGGACAGTTCCAACTGACCGGCAGGTTCCAGCGTCACCGAGGCACCATCGCGCAGCAGGGCGATCGTGTTGCCGTTCTCCTGCACCGGCTCCCAGCCGAAGCGGACCAGGCCGTTGAGCAGCGCTTCGATGCCGCGCTCGCCTTCAAAGGTCGGCGGGCGCAGGTCATCCAGGCGGAACCCGAACTTCTCGTGCTCGGTGCCGATGCGCCACTGCGCGCGGGGTTTCTCGCCGGAGGCGATCACCTCCACCAGCTGCGAGCGGTCGGTAATGGGTGTATCGGCGACGTGGCTGGGGCTCGACAAGGGGAAGGCTCGCTGGACAGTGGCGGGGGATGTGGGGCTCGGAGCCTTCCATCGCAAGGGCGCACTATAGCGTGGCGACCCGTTGCGTCATGCGACGGAGACGGTTTTCAGCATCCTACCGACGCCCTCTTGACCCTCGTACACTCGGGGCCATGAGCCGCCATTCACGACACCCCGAACTGCACCGCTCCGAGCGCGTCGGCTGGCTGCGTGCCGCCGTGCTGGGGGCCAACGATGGCATCGTCTCGGTGGCCGGCCTGGTGGTCGGCGTGGCCGCCAGCGGCGCCTCCGCGGCGACCATTCTGGCCACCGGCGTGGCTGGCACCGTGGCCGGCGCGATGTCGATGGCTGCTGGAGAGTATGTCTCCGTGCAGACCCAGGCCGACACCGAAGACGCCGACCTGGCGATGGAAAAGCGCGAACTGCACGAAGATCCGCACAGCGAGCTGGAAGAGCTGGCCGCGATCTACCGCCACCGCGGCCTGGAGCCGGCGCTGGCGCGGCAGGTGGCCGAGCAGCTCACCGCCCACGACGCACTGGGCGCCCACGCCCGCGACGAGCTGGGCATCACCGATACCCTGCGCGCGCGCCCGCTGCAGGCAGCGCTGGCCTCGGCCGGCGCCTTCACCTGTGGTGCGGCACTGCCGGTGCTGACCGCGCTGCTCGCGCCGGTCGACAAGGTCGCGATGATGACCACCGCCAGCACCCTGCTCGGCCTGTGCCTGACCGGCGCGATGGCGGCCCAGGCCGGCGGCGCACCGCCGGTGCGCGGCGCGATCCGGGTCATGTTCTGGGGCGCGTTGGCGATGGCCGCGGCCGCCGGCGTCGGTCGCCTGCTCGGCGCACACGTGACATGACCGCCATGCTGCCCCCGGCCACCGCACTGCTGGCCGAGATGGCCAGTCTGGCGGGCTGTGAGCGCGCCGAAGGCTATACCTGCATCACCGCTCGCCAAGAGCATGGCGCCAGCTCGGTGGAGATTCCGCAACCACAGTTCGCGATCCTGCTGGAAGGCCGCAAGCAGGTGCGCACCGCGCACCAGTCGCTGGAATTCATCCCTGGCGACATCCTGCTGCTGACCCAGCGCTGCCGCATCGATGTGGTCAACAGCCCCGACCCGGGGACCGGCCGCTACCTCAGTGCCATCGTGCCGCTGTGTGCCGAAGTGCTGGCGGCCGCACGCACGCTGTGGAGCGAGGACCTTCCCGCCCCTGGCCAGGCGATGGCACGTCTGCCGTTGATCGACCATGGCCCGGTGCTGCGCCAGTGGCGGCAATCGCTGCAGGACGGCCGTTACAGCGAGGCACGATTGGCCCTGGCCTCGCTGGTATTGACCCTGTGCCGGCAGGGCCACGGCAACCTCTTGCTGCCACAGGCACCGAGCCTGGGCGAACAGATCCGCGACCGCATCGCCGCCGAACCGGCACGCGACTGGCAATCGCGTGATGTGGAAGAACAGTTCGCGCTGAGCGGTGCGACCCTGCGTCGTCGTCTCGCCGCCGAGGACACCAGCCTGCGCCAGCTGCTTACCGAGGCCCGGCTGGCGCATGGCATGCAGCTGCTCTACACCACGGACCTGCCATTGAAGACCGTCGCAGCACGCGCGGGCTACCGGTCTGCGGCGAGTTTCAGCAAGCGCTTCGCCGAGCAATACGGACTGGCTCCCACAGACATTTGAAGGGGTTCGGCAGGGCTGCGCCCTGCACCCGCAGAGGCAACGGCAACGTCCGAAGCAACAGCAACAGCAACAGCGGCTATCCGAGGGAAGGCGGGGCGGTGTGGGTGGGCAGGACACGCCGTAAACCCATCCATGGGGGCTCGATGGCGCCATCCATGGCGCCAACGGTCCTGCCCACCCACACCGCCCCACCTTCGACAGGTTCACTCGGCTGTTGGCAACTGCGGCTTTGTTCCGCGCGGCTGTTGGTAGGTGTCGACCTTGGTCGACACGATTTTTCTCTCAGATATCGAATGAGTCATCCACGCATGGCGTGGATCTACTGTGTCGACCAAGGTCGACACCCACCAGAGCAATACGTCGTTCCAACAGATCGCGGAAAACTGTCGAAGGCGGGGTGGGTCCGGTTGCGGGGGCGTGAGCCGCATGGGCCCGAGGCATGCCTCGGGCGGGTTGGGCAGGACGCCCAACCCCGGTCTTGCCGTGTGCGCAGGAAAGCGCACACGAGCAAGCGGCGACCGAGCTTACATGGGTGAGGGCGCTTTGCTTGCGAAGCACTGCTTCGCAAGCGCCCGAACGCACAGCCGCCAGCGGCTGGGCCGGGCCCCGGAGGGGGACTTGCAGCGTCCCCCGCAACCGGCCCCACCCCGCCATCCCACAGGAAACCAGCTTTTGCCGTTGCCGTTGCTGTTGCCTTTGCTCCGGCTTGTAGCGGGTGCAGGGCGCAGCCCTGCAAAGAAACCCCTACTCCTACGAATCGCGGGTGATGTGGATGTCGGTCGGGGTCGACAGCGGAATGTTCCGCTCCGCCAGGATCTGCAGCAGGCTGAAGTACAGATCGCTGCGGGTGGCATACACCTGCCGCGGGCTGGCCACGTACGCGAAGCTGTTGATGATGATCTGGCCACCGGCAATGCTGTCGATGTAGACCGTCGGGGCCGGCTGCTTCAGCACGTTGGTGTGCGCTGTGTACGCATCCAGCAGCGCCTGACGCAGGCTGCCGACATCGGTGCTTGGCGGCACCGCGAACTGGATCTGGATGCGGCCCTGGTTGTTGCCCATCGTCATGTTGCGCACGGTCTTGGTGACCAGCTCGGAGTTGGGCACGATCAGGGTGGACTTGTCGCCCACCTGGATCTCGGTCGAGCGCAGGCTGATGCGGCGGATGTCGCCCTCCTGGTCGCCCAGCTTCACCCAGTCGCCGATCTTCACCGGACGCTCGGCCAGCAGGATCAGGCCGGAGACGAAGTTCTGTGTGATCACCTGCAGGCCGAAACCAATACCCACTGACAACGCACTGACGAGCAGCGCCAGCTTGGTCAGCTCCAGCCCCATCGCCGTCAACGCCCAGATCACGGCGAGGATGATGCCGACGTAGCGGGCGACGGTACTGACCGAGTTGCGCGCCCCCAGGTCCAGTTCGGTCTTGGGCAGGTAGGTATCGGTCAGCCAGCGCTGCACCAGCTGGGTGATCGCCAGGCCGGCCAGGAGCACCACAACCGCCAGCACGATCTGCATCGGCTTCAGGGTGGTTCCGCCCAACGGAATGCCCGTGGTGAGCAGCGAAGTGAATCGCTCCACCACCGCACCGATGTTGCCGAACGGCGCCACCAGGGCAAGCAGCGTGAGCAGCACGACCACGGTACGCAGCGCCGCCGACAGCAGCACGCCGGCCTGCTCCAGCCGCGATACGCTCAGGCCGGTGCTGAGCAGAATGGTCTGGCCCACCTTGCTGTCGGCATTGAGCATCCACGTGCTCAGGTCATCGACGAATTTGAACAGCAGCGTCGCGGCCAGCACCACAATGCTGCCGTTGATCAGCTGCTGGTTCACGAATTTGGCGAAGTTCAGGTAGCCCATCAACGTCGCGACGATGGCGGCCACCACCGCGACGTTGCCCGCCACGCGTGCCAATACCAGCCAGCTGCTGCGGCGCACCGGTGTGGCCGCGCCCACGCCATCGGCCTGCGCCTCCAGCTTGGCCTCGGCCTCGGCGGTCTGCCGCCGATGCAGGCGCGCCAGGGTCACCAACATGGCCATGATCAGGCCGAGGTAAGTCAGCGCAATCAGGCCATCCAGTGCAACCGTGGTGACATCGCTGGTACGCGTGGCCTGATCGAGGGCCACCAGCACCGTGCTCAGCCAGGCAAGCGCCGCCGCGCCCCACGCATACTTGCGCAGCTTGAGCGCGGCGGTGTCATCCAGATTCAGCAACCGCCACGACGGCCGCTTGGGAACCAGCATGCAGGCGCTGAGTGCCGCAATGAACGCAGCGCGGAACGTTGCGGTCTCCAACCCATCGGCCACCACCTGCAGGCGCGGCGCGATGGCATCGATCGCATCAAGCGCTGCCATCAGCACAACCACCGCATAGCCAGGCAGCAGCGTGCCCACCAGCAGCAGCCACATGGCCAGGCCGGAACGGCGCAGGCGACCGTCCGGCGCGCGCTCGGACTCCGCAAAGCGCCGCCCCAGCCTGCGCAGCCACAGCCGCAGCGGGAACATCATCACCAGCGCGGCCACCAGGCCCAGCAGCGGCGTGCCCCAGCCATTGGCCCGGATGCCGGCGACGAAGGTATCGCGCCCCTGCTCGGCCAACGGCGCGACGCGTGCGATATCGATCGGCAGGCGCTCGGCAACCTTGCTCCACAGCGCCGGAGACAACGGCGAGGCGACCTTCTTCCCCATGTCTTCGGCGCGTTGCGCAGTGCGCTGCTGGTCGATGTCGGCTGCCAGCTGCTGGGCACGCACGGCACTGGCCTTGGCCTGCGCTACCGACGCGGCCAGGCCGTCGCGCTGTTTGGTGATGCTGCGCCGTTGCGCCGCCAGTTCGGGCGGCTCGGTGGTGCCCTCGGCAGGCGTGCCCAACTGCGCCAGCTGTTCGTCGAGGCGATCCTTTTGCGGCTGCAGCGCCTTTTCCAGCGCCTCGGCATCACGCCGGGCCTTCGAAGCATCCTCGGACAGCATGGCCAGTGTTTCGATGGCCGCGGCATCGCCACGCTTGCGGTCGACCTCCTTCAGCTTCGCATCGATACCTGCCAGCTGCTGCTTCGGCGTGGGTTCATCATCCTGCGCCAGCACCGGCGCGGACAGCAGGAAGGCGCTGCACAGCAGCAGGGCCAGCCAAGGGCCCCGTGCACGGATCGATCGCAGGAAAGAAGACAAGCCAGCCACACCGGTTCGCGCGGACCACCGCGCCTGCGCGCGACTATACGGCAGAGGCGGTCAAGGGCGGATGGGCGGCCCTGGCAACGTCGAGCATCAGTACTTCAGCCGCAGCTCTTCCACGGCCGGCTGCTGCAGCGCGTACCAGTCCTGGAACTCTTCCTCGGTAATCTCATCGGGCGCATATACCGCCACCGGGTGCCAGTCGTGGTCGGTCGGCAGCGGCTGGCGCGGGCCGGCGCGCAGGCTGTAGGCCACGCCTTCGTAGTCGACCAGGTCATCGACCTGCGGCCACTGTTCGCGTGCGAACGCGGATTCACTCTTCAACAGGATCACCTGGTACATCGGCACCTCCACCTCGGTTGGATCAGGAAAACACGGCGCTGGCAGCAGGATACCGCCACGCCGGTGACAACGGGCGCTCCGCCGGGGCGACGGAACGTTCTGGACACGGCCATCGCCCCGGCTTCACCCGCCCATGGCAAGGCCATCGGCATCGTGGAGGCCCACCCCTGCCACGACCACCGATGACCGAGCACCCGCCGCTGAAAACCGTCGCCGACCTCAAGCTGCCCCGCTACCTGGGCACCTGGTACGAGATCGCACGCCTGCCGATGCGCCATGAACCGGAAGGCTGCACCGACGTGTCGGCGCACTACACCCTGCTCGACAACGGCAACGTCGGCGTCACCAACCGCTGCCGCATGGACGGCGAGGTCGAGGAAGCCACCGGCGAGGCCTGCGCCGTCGACAACGACAGCGCGCGCCTGGAGGTGAGCTTCCTGCCCAAGGGCCTGCGCTGGCTGCCGTTCGCCAAGGGCGACTACTGGGTGATCCAGGTCGCGCCGGACTACAGCGTGGCACTGGTCGGCAGCCCCGATCGCAAGTACCTGTGGCTGCTGGCCCGCGAACCGCAGCTGGACGCTACCGTGCAGGACCATTATCTGGCCGCCGCCCGCCTGCAGGGCTTCGATCTGTCCGAACTGATCCAGACCCCGCATACCGGCCAGCCCACGGCCTGATCAGCACACGGCCATGGACCTGAAGAGCGGTTACCCCTGGTGGGCGGTACGCAATGGATTGATCCAAGCGTTTCCGCCATTGGAAAAGGATCTGCGCTGCGACGTGCTGGTGGTCGGCGGCGGCATCACCGGTGCGCTGATTGCCAACGAACTGTCCCGGCATGGCCACGACGTGGCGGTGATCGAGCAGCGCGACATCGGCTGGGGCAGCACCGCCGCCAGCACCGCGCTGCTGCAGTACGAGATCGATACCTATCTGATGGAGCTGGCCCAACACTATGGCCAGGACGCCGCCGCGCTTGCCTATCGGGCGTGTGCCGAGGCGATTCCGGCCCTGGGCGACGTGGCTCGCGGCCTGAAGGACGTTGATTTCCAGCGCATGGACAGCCTGTACCTGGCCAGCCGCCATCGCGACGTGCCGCGCCTGATGGCCGAAGGTGAGGCACGGCGCGGAATCGGCCTGGATGCCCGCTGGCTGGGCCCGGAGGCACTGCGGAAGCGCTTCGACGTGGACGCCGGCGGTGCCCTGCTCACGCGCCAGGCGGCGCGGGTCGATCCCTATCGCCTGACCTATGCGCTGCTGCAACGCGTGCGCCGGCGCGGCGGCAATGTGCATGACCGTACGGTACTGCACACGCTCACGCCCAGCGCGCGCGGGGTAACCGCCCTCACCGAGGACGGCGCCACGATCCACGCCCGCCACGTGGTGCTGGCAATGGGCTATGCCAACCAACGCTGGCTGCATCAGCGCGTCGCACGCAACCGCAGCAGCTATGCCTTCATCACCGACCCGATCGATGCGGACGTGCTGGGCCGGCTGCGCAACACGATGGTGTGGGAGAGCGCACGCCCCTACCTCTACCTGCGCGCCACCGGCGACCGCCGCCTGCTGGTGGGCGGGCTGGACGACGCCATCGACATCCCCGCCCGCCGCGATCGGCGCGTAGAGCGCAAGGCCGACAAGCTGATGAAACAGCTCCAGCACTGGTTCCCGCGGCTGGATCCGGTGCCCGCCTTCTCCTGGGCCGGCACCTTCGCCGAAACCGCCGACGGCCTGCCGTTCTTCGGCCCGCACGATCAGTGGGGGCCACGGGTGCATTTCGCCATGGCCTACGGCGGCAACGGCATCACTTATTCGATGATCGGCGCCCAGCTGCTGCGGGCCCGGATCGAGCGGCGCAGGCATGCGCTGGAAGGGCTGTTCGGGTTCGGGCGGCTGTGACCTGCAGCCAGGCATGGCCTGGCTCTACCCCAATCCGGCGCCGACAGGCATCATTCAAGCAACCCCTGCTAGCGTCGGCCTGTACCGCCGCGTGTTGCGTGGCCACCTGTCCGCTGGAGCGCCGTCATGATCCGCCCCCTGACCCTGCTGCTGTGCCTGGCCCTGCCGGGAACCGTGCTGGCCCAGTCCGCCGCTGGCGCCACCGCGCCGCAGGCCGCCGGCCTGGACCTGACGCTGCCGCAGGCGCCGATGCGCTACCTCAACGACCCGGCCCTGCAGCAGGACCCGCCGGGCACGTACTACGGTGACAAGAGCGGCCCGCGCGTGCACGACGACGCGAAGATCGCCGACGTCACCGACGACAAGGTCAAAGTGTCCGGCAGCTTCACTACCGGCATCGGCTATTCCAAGAACGGTGGCAACAGCCACTACAACGCCGCCACACTGAACCTGAGCAAGAACTACACCACCGATGAAGGCAAGACCCACGGGGTCAACGTCAACATCCACGTGAGCGAAGGCAAGGGCCCGGGCTTCTACGGCCCGTACGGCGGCTACTACGGCCGCGGCCCGGGCTACTGGGATTACCCGCCGCCGTTTGGCTGGTAAGCGCCGCGTCGGGCCTGGGCCGACCAGGGTCGGCCGCTACCGCTGCGTACGCTTGGTAGGTGTCGACCTTGGTCGACACGCTTTCTCCCCGTGTGCCGGCCAGCGGCCGGCACCTACCGGCACGCGAATCAATCCAGCCAGCCATCGCGCTCGCTGTGCAGGATGCGGCCGTCATAGCCGCTCAGGCGCACGTCCACCTTCTGGTTGCGGGCATTGCGGGCTTCCAGCGACCAGGTCGCACCATCGCGTTCCAGCGAATGGATCTCGCGCAGGCCATGCGCCTGTGCCCGTGCCAGCACCTGCTCGGTGGTCAACAGCGCGCGACCGCTGTGCTCGTCGAAGATCTCGCCGGTCTTGGGGTCAACGTAGACCTCGCTGAAGCGGCCATCGGCGCGGCTCACGTCAGCCTCCCACAGGCCATCATCGCGTTCGATCTCGTGGATCTGGGTGTAGCCGGCCTTGCGCAGGGTCTGTTCGACCTGGGCCATGCCCAGCGGTGCAGCCTGTGCGGCCGGTGCGATGGCCAGCAGAGCAACAGTGGCGAGGGTGAGCGACTTCAACATGGGGGTTCTCCTGTTCGTGTTCGTGGCCGGACCATCCCGGCAACGCCACAATGCACCCCGTGGTTAACAGCTCCTTAGCCGGCACTGTTAGCCAGCTGTTAGTCAGCCCCGGCACACTCACGCCTGTTCGTACAGCCCGCCCTGCGCCCCGATGCTCTCCACCCTGCCCCTGCTGCTGGCCCTGGCCAGCGCCCCGACCACCGCCGCGCCGGCACAGGATCCGGCGCAGCAGGTCGCACGCCGTGCCGTGCAGCAAGGCCGCTATGTGCCGCTGGAAGGCGTGGTGCGCGATGCGCTCCGTCGTTACCCCGGCCAGCTGTTGGAAGTGGAGCTGGACGATGGCGTCTACGAAGTGGAGATCCTGCGCGGCGACGGCGTAGTGGTGGAGCTGGACTATGATGCGCGGAGTGGAAAGCTGCTGAAGACGGAACTGGACGACTGATGCGCATCCTGTTGGCTGAAGACGATGCCGCGCTGGCACAGCGCCTGCTGCCGTTGCTGGAGCAGGCTGGCTACGTGGTCGAGGTGGTCGCCGACGGCCGCCAGGCCGAGGAGATCGGCCAGATCGAGGATCTGCAGGCGGCCATCGTCGACCTGGGCCTGCCCGGGCTGGATGGATTGAGCGTGATCGAGCGCTGGCGCGGCAATGGCCGCAGCTTCCCGGTGCTGATACTGACCGCGCGCGGGCGCTGGCATGACAAGCTGGCCGGCTTTGACGCCGGTGCCGACGATTACCTCACCAAACCCTTCCAGCCCGACGAACTGGTGCTGCGCCTGCGTGCACTGATCCGCCGCAGCCACGGCCACGCCAGCCCACGCCTGCACTGCGGTCCGCTGCAACTGGACGTCAACGCCGGCCGCTTTGAACTGGATGGGCAGGTGTTGCCGCTGAGCCCGCAGGAGTTCCGCGTGTTGAGTTACTTCATCCACCACACCGGCAGCGTGATCAGCCGCGACCGCCTCGGCGAGCAGGTCTTCGAAGGCGGCTACGATCCGGATTCGAACGCGCTGGACGTGCTGCTCGGGCGGTTGCGCCGCAAGCTGGGCATTGAGCTGATCCATACCGTGCGCGGCCAGGGTTGGCGGCTGGCAGAGGCATGAGCGCGCGGCAACCTTCGCTGCGCCGGCGGCTGCTGCTGGTGGCCGGCATCGGCCTGGTGCTGGTCTCGGCACTGGCCAGCGTCCTGCTGGGCGAACTGTTCAAGCGCAGCGCGCATGACCGCCTCGACCACGAACTGCAGCAGGACATGCTGACCCTGCTCGCGCAGGCGGAAGTGGATCCGGAAGGGCAGCTGCGCCTGCGCCAGGAACCGAACGACGCGCGCTTCCAGCGGGTGTTTTCCGGTGCGTACTGGCAGATCGCCGACAGCCAGGGCAAGGTGCTGCTGCAGTCACGCTCGTTGTGGGACCAGACCCTGGCCGCCAGCGCCGATGGCCCGGTCGAACGCAACCTGGGCGGGCCGATGCAGCAATCGCTGCGTGCGCGCGTGCAGCAGGTGCGCCTGCCCCGCGCCACGCAGACCTATGTGGCCGTGGTGGCCAACGACCGCAGTGCGCTGGATGCCGACATCGCCGCATTCCGCCAGCGCAGTGCGTTGGCACTGGGCATCCTGGTTGCGGCCTGGCTGGCGGTGCTGGCCAGCCAGGTGCACTTCGGCCTGCGCCCGCTGCGTGGGCTGGGCCAGCAGCTGGAACGCATCCGCCGTGGCGAGGCCGAACGCATCGACCGCAGCCAGCTGGACCGGGAAATCGCGCCGCTGGCCGATGAGCTCGATGCGTTGCTGGACCACCACCAGCGCATGGTCGCGCGCGCGCGCAGCAGCGCCGAGGACCTGGCACATGCACTGAAGACGCCGCTGAGCGTTCTGGCCGCTGAAGCGCAGGGCGAAGGCCGCGACTGGCGCCGCACCCTGCACGAACAGGGCGCACGCATGCGCGCCAGCATCGACCGCTATCTGGCCGCCGGTCTGGCCGTGGACCATCGCCAGCGCAGCGAGGTGGCCCCGGCTGCCGAAGCACTGTGCCGGCTGATGACCCGCGTGCATGCCGGCCGTCGCATCCGCTTCCAGATGGACGTTGCGCCGGGCCTGGCCTTTGCCGGTGCCAGCACCGACCTGGAAGAAATGCTCGGCAACCTGATGGACAACGCCGGCAAGTGGGCGCGCAGCGAAGTCCGCCTGCGTGCCCTGGCCCAGAACGACCGGCTGCATATCGAGGTGCGCGATGACGGCCCCGGGCTGGACAAGACCAAGCTGGAAAGTGTCCTGCAGCGCGGCGTGCGCCTGGACGAGCGGGTGGAAGGCAGTGGATTGGGCCTGGCGATCGCTGCGGAGATCGCGGCCAGCCACGATGGGTCACTGCGCCTGTCGAATGAAAACCCGGGATTGCGCGCGCGGCTGGAACTGCCGCTGGCGCCGACTGACTGAGTGGAGCCGAGGCATACCCAGGCGCAGCCGAGCGTGGGTTCGCTCTAAAACGGACGATGAGGCAACGGGCTGCTGTAGGGCCGAGCCCATGCTCGGCTCGGCGCGTCCCATCAACGGTGATGCATCCACCAGCAGTCAATCGCGTCCAGCACGATGTGGATGATCAAACCGATGCCGAACAACCGCGTTTTCTTCGGCACGCACAGCCCCACATAGACCGCGATGGCCGGTGCGGTGTGCAAGGGGTGGAACCCGATGCTGCAGCGGTTCGGCGCATAGATCGGATCGGCCAGCAGATGATCCAGGTCGATGATCCAGCCCAGCAGCATCAGCAACCACGCCGAGGCGAAGCGCTTGCGCCAGAACAGCCATGCCAGCAGGGCTGGCACGGCGGCATGCAGGAACAGGTGGAAGATCGCGCGCGCGCTCATCGGCAACGGCGGCGCCGGGCAAACCCGGCGCCGTCCATCAGACCAGCGGTTCGTCGGACAGGTAGGTGTAACCGGTCAGGCCGGCTTCCAGCGCCTCCGACAACTCCTGCGCGCGTTCCGGCGACAGCTGCGCCTCGGCCACGCGCTGCGCATAGGTGGCGCGCAGTTCGTCCAGGCGGTAACCCACGTAATCCAGCATCACGTCGGTGGTGTCGCCACGGCGCTGCTGGGTGATGGCATAGCCATCGGCGTCGGCCAGCACTTCCACCGCGTCGGTATCGCCGAACAGGTTGTGGATGTCGCCCAGGATTTCCTGGTAGGCGCCGACCATGAAGAAGCCGATGCGGTAGCTCTCGCCCGGCTTCATCTTGTGCAGCGGCAGCGAGCTGTCCAGGCTCTCGTTCTCGACATAGGTTTCCACCATGCCGTCCGAGTCGCAGGTCATGTCGGCGATGATGCCGCGACGGTCCGGGGTTTCGTCCAGGCGCTCGATCGGCACGATCGGGAACACCTGGTCGATCGCCCACACGTCCGGGATCGATTCGAACACGCTGAAGTTGACGAAGTACTTGTCGACCAGGCGCTCGTTCAGTTCGTCCAGCACCGGGCGATGGCTCTTCTCGTCGTAGCTCAGGCGCGCACGCACGCCATGGGCGATGGCGTAGAACAGATCGTCGATGCGCGCACGCTGCGGCAGGTCGATCTGGCCCAGCGCATAGCTGGCCAGGCCTTCGGCGTGGAAGTGCTGTGCTTCCTGGAACAGCTCCACCGCCGGGCGCACGTCCAGCTCGTCGTGGATCTCGCGCAGGTGGCGGATCGCCGCCGGCTCGTCGTCGTGCTGGTCCGGCACGCGGCCTTCCTGCGCCTCCTCCACTTCCGAGACGTTGGCGATCAGCACCGCGTGGTGCGCGGTCATCGCGCGGCCGCACTCGGTGACGATGCGCGGCGGGGTCAGGCCGAACTCTTCGCAGGCATTGGCCAGCGGCTGCACGATGTTGCTGGCATAGGAATGCAGGCCGTAGTTGATCGAGCAGAAGCTGCGCGAACGGGTGCCTTCGTAATCCACGCCCAGGCCACCGCCCACATCGACGTGGGTGATCTTCGCGCCCAGGCGCGACAACTCCACGAAGTAGCGGGTGGCTTCGCGCATGCCGTTGGCGATGTCGCGCACGTTGGAGATCTGCGAACCCATGTGGAAGTGAAGCAGGTTCAGGCAGTCGGCGTACTCGGTGTCACGCAGCGACTTCCACAGGTCCAGCAGCTGGCGCGGCGACAGGCCGAACTTGGCCTTGTCGCCACCGCTGTTCTGCCACTTGCCGGCGCCCAGCGAGGCCAGGCGCATGCGCACGCCCAGGCCCGGCTTCACGTCCAGCGCCTTGGACTCTTCCAGCACCAGCTTCAGTTCGGAAGGCTTCTCGATGACGATGAAGGTCTGCAGGCCCAGCTTGCGGCCAATCAGGGCCAGGCGGATGTACTCGCGGTCCTTGTAACCGTTGCAGACGATCAGGCCACCCGGGCGCGACAGCGCCAGCACGGCCATCAGCTCGGGCTTGCTGCCTGCTTCCAGGCCAAAGCCTTCGCCGTGGTGGCTGGCCAGGGTGCCGGCCACGCCGCGGGTCTGGTTGACCTTGATCGGGTACACGGCGGTGTAGCCGCCGCTGTACTCCCAGTCCTGCTGGGCCTGGCCGAAGGCCGCCTGCAGCTTGCCCAGGCGCTGGCCGAGGATGTCCGGGAAGCGCACCAGCAACGGCAGCTTGGCGCCGGCCGCACGGGCCGCGTCGACCACCTTGGGCAGCGACACCACCGGGCCGTCCGCCCCGGTCGGTCTCACCACCATGTGCCCGGCCTGATCCACGTCGAAGTAACCGTCCGCCCAATGCGGGATCGAGTAGGTCTTGCGGGCTTGGTCGAGGGACCAATCGGTCATTTCAGTCGGCCTTGTTGGCAATAAAAGGGGGGGCATGATAACGCCTATATGCCCACAGGTTCGTTATCATGCGCGCCCGCGCCCGTGACAGGTTTCAACCTGAACGGGCCGATCCGTCCGGATGTGGCATCTGTGCCACGCGGCCCCGCCCGCCAGCCCGGCTTCACCTCTCCGAACAGGACTGTTTTCAAATGACTGACAGCAACAACTGGTACATCGAGCACTTCGAGCGCACCGGCTCGGCCATCGGCTACCGCATCACCGGCAAGCTGGACGAGGTGCAGTCGCCGTTCCAGAAGATCGAGATCTTCCAGACCACCGACTGGGGCAACCTGATGACCATCGACGGGGCCATCATGCTGACCAGCAAGGACAACTTCTTCTACCACGAGATGATCAGCCACCCGGTGCTGTTCACCCACGCCGCGCCCAAGCGCGTGGTGATCATCGGTGGCGGCGACTGCGGCACCCTGCGCGAAGTGCTCAAGCACACCGGCGTGGAGAGCGTGACCCAGTGCGATATCGACGAGCAGGTCACGGTGATGGCGCGCAAGCACTTCCCGGAACTGTGCGACTCCAACGACGACGCCCGCGCCGAGCTGCTGTTCGACGACGGCGTGGCCTACATGGCCAACTGCCCGGCCGGCAGCGTGGACGTGGTGATCGTCGATTCGACCGACCCGGTCGGCCCCGGCGAAGGCCTGTTCAACAAGGCCTTCTACGAGAGCTGCTTCAAGGCCCTGAAGGACGACGGCATCCTGGTGCAGCAGTCCGAGTCGCCGCTGATGCAGCTGGACCTGATCAACGAAATGCGCACCGAGATGGGCAAGGCCGGCTTCGGCTCGTTCAAGACCCTGCCGTTCCCGCAGCCGTGCTACCCCACCGGCTGGTGGAGCGTGACCATGGCGCGCAAGGGCGACAGCAGCTTCGACTTCCGCCAGGCCGACTCGGCCGCCAAGACCTTCAACACCCTGTACTACACCGCCGCGCTGCACACCGGCGTGCTGGTGACCCCGCCGTTCGTGCAGGCGGCACTGAAGGGTTGATCCAACAAAAAACCCGCGCTGGCAACAGCGCGGGTTTTTGCTTTCTGTAGAGTCGAGCCATGCTCGACTGCTCTTCTGCAGGGCTACCGCGATCTGACCGAAATGCAGTCGAGCATGGCTCGACTCTACAATTCAAAGCGCCCAGATACCCGCGATCACCGCCACCACCAGGCCCCACTTGATGACCTGGTAAGCCACCACGCTGCGCTCACGCAGCGCCTTGGCCTTCAGGCGCACCTTGTAGACGCTGCCAAAGGCCTTGTTGACGCCACCGGTCGGGTCACCCGGCAGGTTCGGCGAGGCACCACCGGCCAGCAGCGTGGCCGCCACCGCGCGGTTGAACAGGCCCGGCAGGCCGAAGCGCAGCGGGCGGGCGATGTCGCAGAACAGGATCACGCGATCATCCGGCGTCTCGTTGTGCGCGTGGTGGATGTAGGTCTCGTCGAACATCATCCACTCGCCGTCGCGCCAGCTCTTCTTGATGCCGTCCACTTCGATGTAGCAGCCGTCGTTGTTGGGCGTGGCCAGGCCCAGGTGCAGGCGCAGCGAACCGGCGAACGGGTCGCGGTGCGGGCGCAGTTCGCTGCCCGAAGGCAGCTGCGCGAACATCGCCGCACGCACGTCCGGCAGCGACTCCAGCAGCGCGGTGGTCTTGGGACACATCGCCTTCGCCGACGGGTGCGACGGGCCGTACCACTTCAGGTAGAAGCGCTTCCAGCCACGGCGGAAGAACGAGTTGAAGCCGGCGTCGTTGAACGTGCTGGACGCAGCGATCTTCTGTGCATCGCGCAGCGCCAGCGCCTCGTCGCGGATCATCTGCCAGTTCTGGCGCAGCGGCTCCAGCTGCGGGAATTCCTTGGCCGGGTCCAGGAACGGCGTGGTCGGCACCTTCGAGAACATGTACATGACCACGTTGATCGGGGCCATGAAACTGGAGTGGTCCAGCAGCTGGCGCGACCAGCGCGCGCGGACCTTGCCACGGAAGTGGATGTACAGCACGCAGGCGACGAACAGCGCTGCAATGACGATTTTGATGATCAAAACACTTTCCTCCAGCCGCAGCCGGAACGGGAATCAGGGCGATGCACGGCCGGACGGCCAGCACCGGTGGGGACCGCGGCAGGGGACGGGGACGTGCCAGGAAGGGGCGGCCGCCGATGTCGCGAATTAACAGCTTATGGTCGGCAGGCCGTGCGTCGGGGTCAAGCTGGACGTGCGTGACGTTCAGCGGGCCGCGGATGAACGAAATAGAGCGAAACGCAACCTATTGATTCTGAAAGAATCACCGACAAAGTGAGACAGAATTGTCCGATTGGGCGCGACGAACTGTTCCAGCCACGACCCCGACATTTCTCCGACAAATCGTGGAATAGCGAACTGGCGAGTACTAAAATTAACGAAAACTTAGTAACTCCCTGTAACACCGGTTCGCTTGACGCTTTGCGCCACCCACCGGGTCGTCCGAGACCCCGACATGTATCTTCCCGCGCTGCCCCCCTCCTCCTGCGGCGATGACGCCGCCACCCCGCTGCTGCTCAAGCGCGGCGAACGCTTCCTGGCCCCCGACGTCTACCGTACCTGCCTGGACGGGCGCGAGGCGGTCATCAAGGACTATTCCCGCTACCGCGGCACTCCCGTTTCGCTGATCGCGCGGCTGATGGTGCGCCGTGAAGCCCGCATGCTACAGCGCCTCGGCGGCTGGAAGCATGCCCCCGCGCTGCTCGGCACCCTCGGTGGCCTGGCGCTGGGCATGGAGTTCATTCCCGGCCAGACCCTGAGCACCGCACAGGCCGTGGGCAATGAAGTGTTCGAGCAGCTGCAGCACGCGCTCAGCCGCCTGCACGCCGCCGGCATCACCCACAACGACCTGCATGGCACCAACGTGGTGGTCAGCAGCGGCGTACCGGTGCTGCTGGACTTCACCTCGGCCTGGCGGGCCCCGCGTTGGCTGCGCCGCAACCCGCTGAGCCGGCAGATGCGCCGCAGCGACATGAAGAACCTGCTGAAGATCCGCCAGCGCGTAACCGGCCAAGCGCCGAGTGCCGCGCAGGCCGCACTGGTGGCCGACCCGGGTTGGGTGGCGGCGGTGCGGCAGGGCTGGAAGCGGTTCTATACGTGGGCGAAGCGCCGGTAAATGCTTTGCTTTGGTAGGGGTCGAGCTTGCTCGACCGCTTTACCGCTCTTTGTAGAGTCGAGCTTGCTCGACTGAAGCGCAGAGCAGTCGAGCAAGCTCGACTCTACAAAGAGCAAGCCGAGCATCGGCTCGGCTCTACAACATCCTGCCGAACGGGTTACAACGCGTCCGCGTCCAGCTCACCGGTACGAATACGCACCACGCTGCCCAGGTCGTACACGAACACCTTGCCGTCACCAATCTTCCCGGTCCCGGCGGCCTTCACGATCGCCTCAACCACCGCCTCAACCTGGTCATCGGTCACCGCCACTTCCAGCTTCACCTTCGGCAGGAAATCGACCACATACTCCGCGCCGCGGTACAGCTCGGTATGACCCTTCTGGCGACCAAAGCCCTTCACTTCCGTCACCGTGATCCCGGTGACCCCACGCTCGGCCAGCGCTTCGCGCACGTCGTCAAGCTTGAACGGCTTGATCACCGCCATGACCATCTTCATCGTCTATCTCCTGTCTTCCGGCGTGGAGGATAGCGCCTGAACGCGGCCCGTGCGAAGCCGCCGCCGCCTGTCCGGGCGATGGGTGCCGGCAGTATCCTTGTGCCCGAATGGCCTGCCCGCGCCGGATGCACGGGCCCACCCCCACGGAGCACCCCATGATCGACCTGAACCACATCGATGACCTCGCCCGTCGCCTCAGCGACCTGGTGCCGCCGGGCCTGCGCGAATCGCGCGAGGAACTGCAGGCCACCTTCAAGAGCGCGCTGCAGGCCGGCCTGGCCAAGCTCGACCTGGTCACCCGCGAGGAGTTCGAAGTGCAGCGCGCCGTGCTGCTGAAAACCCGCGAGAAGCTGGATGCGCTGGAAACCGCCGTGCGTGAACTGGAAGGGCGCGGCGCCGCAGAATAAAAAAGGAGGCGCACCGCGCCTCCCACTACAGAGTATTTCCCGGATGGGGCCTTGCAGCAAGGCCCACCGGGCGCCCTAGACTCGCCGGCCTGTCGATCCGGCAGGACACGCAGGGGCAGTGCCGATGGCGCAGGACACCGAATGGACACCCGTTTCGCATGACACCTGCCACCAGGTTGCCGGGCCGTTCTATCACGGCACCCGCGCTGACCTCGCGGTGGGCGAACTGCTGAGCGCGGGCTTTCGCTCCAACTATCGCGACAGTGTGGTGATGAACCACATCTACTTCACCACGATTGCCAAGGGCGCCGGGCTGGCTGCGGAGATGGCCAAAGGTGAGGGGCGGCCGCGCGTGTATGTGGTGGAGCCGACCGGGCCGTTTGAGGACGATCCGAACGTGACCAACAAGAAGTTTCCCGGGAACCCGACGCGGTCGTATCGGAGTGCGCAGCCGTTGCGGGTGGTTGGGGAGATTGTTGAGTGGGAAGCCTACGACGCGGAGTTCGTTCGGCAGTTGAAGGCGTTTGTTGCTTCCGGGAGTGGGGAGATCATCAATTGATGGAGGAAGACGCCGCCGGGGCACGTCGGCGTCTTCCTATCAACACGCTCGTGTGGCCCTTATCCGCGAATCGTGCCACACGGCATCTCATCCTCCAGTCGTCTCATCGCGGCGACCGCACCGGTATCACCTCAATCCGCAGGCTGTCCCTGGTCAGGCCAACCGATTCCGGATGAATCACCACTCCGCCCGGCTTCCCGTGTCGAACCCGCCGATTCCTTCTGCCGAGGAATCCGAAGATGCCAGCACCACCATCAGCACCTAGCTGGAGCGCATCATCGACCCAATGACGAACGCCGCAGTCAGGCCCGCCCAGGACAGTACCGCCACGACAATCAGCAACACCTTCCGATGCATCGCCTGCGCCTCGTGCCGATAGGGCGCCTTGCGGTCGTACGGCCTGATCAGCCCGAACAGCTCGCCAGGGACGGTCAGCGCTCCCAGCAGCAACAGGGCAAGCATGCAGAACCCGAACAGCGTTCCAACGTCGCCCACCCGGGCGGCGTCGGTTGCGGTATGGGAATGACCGGCAAGGGCTTCGAAGAACGTCCCGACCCAGCCGGCCAACAGCCCGGCCAGGATCCCGACGAACCCCAGATGACTGAAAAGATGCACCCAGAAGCGGGCTGGAAGCTTCATCGCGTGAGGTCCTTCATCCAGTCAGAAGTAGTGGGCCGTCCACCAATTGAACACATCAACCCGCATGTGTGCCCATCAGTGCTCGAGGTGCGTCTTCAGCTCGTTGGAATCCCTTCGCAGCAGGTACAGCGCCACCAGGAATGGCCACAGCGAGTTGATCGACGAGAACAGCCGCTGTGTCAGCCCTCTGAAGCCATCCGGGTCCGCTCCCACCACGTTCAACCAGAGATAGACGATTCCCCCGACGCTCACCATAGCGGTCACGGCATAGGCCCTGCGGTTGGCAGACCACGCGCTCAACTCGATGTGCGACATCGCCGGTGCAATGATGTTTGCGATGCCGATGGTGTAGAAGCCGTGCATCGGATGGCCCATGGGCCAGAGCCCGTTGGTCAGCATGGAGATGCCAAAGATCATCCAGCAGATCGCTCCTAGGGCAATCCGGCGACCGGACTCCCGCCATACACCGATGGAGAACGCCACGAAACCCACACCGGAGCCGATAGCCGCGATCCTGCCGCAGATGCTTGCAAGCGTTGGCGCCTGCAGCAGCTCGCTGGCGTGCTGTGCAAGCGGGTTGTAGCCCGGTGCAAACACGGCGGCAACGCTGGTCCAGAACAGGAACCACGGAAGCGGGACCAGACCGGCGGAAAGGAGAAGTCGATTGCGGCGTAGCACGCACAGTGATCCTTGTTTTGGCCTGCGCCAGTGGGTGGAATCCGTTCAAACGCCGCAGAGCCTTCCTGCTCCGGGCAGGACAGTTCCGGGTGACTACAGCAGTAGTCAGATTCTGCGTGACGCCCTGTGGGGTCAATAGGCAAAAAGTCACTCATGCATGGAGGCGAAGTACGCGGCACTCATCAGCTGCCCTCGCACCGGTTCCTTCGCAATGGCGATCACACATTGCCGTCGGCCCGATGTTGTCGCATTTGCCGTGCCTTGCGTCTCTGGTGGAAGGTTCTGACGACTCCGTTCCAGAAGTGCCGCTGCGCCTAGCACGCCAACGCTCTCGCCGCTTCCGGCGCTATGCGACAATGCCAAAAGCGTCTCGGGTTTTGGCGGCATTGCCCCCTACCCGTTGGCATTCCGAACAGCAGCAGGTAATCGTTACTGTGCCACCGTGCATCGGTGGTCGGGACTCGAAAACCCGGATTGCTAGACGTAAGTTTGCGCTTGCCAGCCGGCATCACCTCGCGTGGTGCCGGCTGGCAATCCGTCTGCCGGCTATGGCGGGCGGGGCGTGGGGGTCTTGTACCCGCCGGTTTTGTCTAGCAACCGGTTTTCGAGCCACGCCCTGTCCGCCACCTTTATCGGTGGCGGCTTCCGCCTGCATGCACGGAGCCCGCCATGACCACGCCGCACTCCCCGCCCCCGCGTCCCATCCAGGAAGCGCGCTCGAACGCTCCAGCCCCGGACCCGAACAGCCTCATCGCCATCCTGCACGCCATCGGCGCGGGCGCTGCGGCCGATGGCCAGCCCTGGCCCGAGCGGCACCATCTACGCAGCCGGCAAATGGCGCTGTCCGACGCCGACTGCGCGCTCACCGGCCAACGCATCGTGCAGGAGATCCTGCTGGCGGCCGAGCGCACGCGCCAGAACGGTGAGCCCGAGCAGTACGTGGGCGACCGGGTGATGGAGGGGCTGGTGATGGCCGATCTGGCGCTGACCGCCTACATCCACGAGCGAATGCGACCCAAGGACTGAGCGCGCTTATTGCGCGGAGTTTTCTGCCTGTGTGCGGGGTGACGAATGAAGATGCACGGCCTTGCCGCTGCAGCGGTGTGCATCGCGGTGATCGGCGCGATGTGGGTGGAGTGGCCCGAGCCAGCGGGCGATCAGGTGTGGGCCTACCAGAAGCTGCGGCCGGCCGATTACCGCCAGCTGCGCAGTGATGCGCTCGGCTTCGTTACCGCGAAGGCATACGAGGGCTTTGAACTGCACGCGCGCCATGCCGGAGCGACGTCCTTCGAGATCCGGTGCAAGGGCGTGCTGGTGATGGACGTGGAGAATGCGCCCTCGCGCGTGCTGATCCGGATGTCCGCAGATGCACTTACGCGGGCGCCGGATATCGAACGCCTGCGTCTCAGTTTCGAGCGATGGTGGGACTACCACCAGAGCCAGGTCGGGTTGCTGGTGGAGAGTGCAGGAACCTCGTGGATCGAAGCGCTGTTTCGACGCTTCAATGAGTACGTGCCTGATGAGCAGCGTTGTTTGTTGAGGACCGCGGGCCGCCCTTGGTCGTAATCCCTCTAGCCGCTTCGCCAGCGACTCACAACGTCAGCCCGCGGAGTGCCCGTCGCGCCATCGAGCGTTCTCTGTCTACCCTCCGCAGATCATCAAATTGGGCTCCGTCGCATTAAACGAATTGCGACGCCGTCATCGATCAGATTCGCTTCCGGCCAGAGGCTGACCTCTCCGGGTACTCGACGAACCCGGCATCACACGTAGCAATCCTACCGTCCTGTGATCCTGGCCTGATGCTCGAGCATCAGGGGCAGCGCCGACATCATGGGCGGTCCGTACTAACGGAAACGGAGCCGTCCTCCCTCAGCCGGACGCTTACATAAACATCTGGCGGAGGTATCTGATTGATCGAAGCCCCCGCGGGAAGGATCTCCCAACTGGTGACCGAGCCGCAGACTGTTTTATGAGTCAACCTGCGACTATCCAACGCCCGTCTGGAAAGCTCGGCAACAACCACTTCTGGTGGGTGGCGATCAAAGCCCTTGTCGGCAGTGCAGGTCTTTCCACTCTGACCCATGGGATACGTTGAACTCTCCACCTCGTCCCTGCACCCCAGCAGACCCAGGATGAGCGAGAGGAGGGTTAGTATCCGAATGCATCGCATTGCCGGTTACTCCTTTCTTCCACTGCCCTGTTATACGCCTTGTCTATCGCAACTCCTCCGAGTCGCCATCGCGTAGCCGTAAGGAACGGTGCTTTGGCGCGAGCACTGGCCGGATGACAGACCCGTCCGGGTCAGGCGCTGCGCAGGATCGCCACCGGGGCTTCTTTGGCTGCTCGTCGGGCCGGAACAAATGCTGCGGCCTGGCCCAACAGAAGCACGGTCAGTACGCCAATGGCGAGAAATGGCGTCTCGATCCTGGCCACCTCGTAGTACCGGGCCACGGCCATGTTCAGGCCGATGGCCAGTACGGTGCCGACAACAGACCCGGTGGCGGTGAGAATCAGGTTCTCCACCAGGAAGTACCGGAGGATGTCGGATTTCCGGGCACCCAATGCGCGCCGGATACCGATCTGACGATACCGCTTGCGAACCCAGAAGCTGGCCAGTCCGTACACGCCCGTAGCCGTTACCACCAACAGCGCCAACCCGGAGCTCAGGAACATTATCGCCATGGTCTGATCGTGGCGGAAGTAGTCGGCGCGCAGTTCCCGGAACGAGGTGCTGCGGGCGATGGTGCGGTTTGCGTCGCGCTGCGACAAGGCCGCCTCACTGGACGCAATCACATCCGCCACCCGCCCATCCGCGGCACGGATGGCGAACATCACGCGAGGCCCGTCCGGAATCAGCGGCAGGATGAGTGACATGTCATTGTCTGCATCGGTCTTCAGAACAGGCCGGGAAAGCGACTTGACGATGCCGACCACCTGGATGGGATGCTGCGCATCGGCATACAGGAACTTGCCGACTGCGCCGCCTTCCGGAAACAGCTTGTCTGCCAGTGCCTGCGAGACAACGGCCTCGCTTGCCTTGTAGAGCCCGGCATAGTCGGCGCTGGCCTCCATCGGCACGAACGCTCCCGCAGACAGGTCACGGCCGGCAACAAGGGTCAGGCCCAACACCTGGACTGCTGGCGAAGATGCCGTGTAGACAGTCGGCTCTGCCTCGACGATACCGGAGATGTCATTGCCTTCAAGCACCTTGTTGGTGAATCCCACCGACCAGCTGCGCTGGGAAAGGGGAAGCGACTCTGCTGCGACTACCTGTTCGACGCCTGGCTGTTGCCGGATGGCCTCCAGGTCGGTCCTGATCGAGGCTGCAGGGTTGGCTGCTGCAGGCCCCAGGTACTCGGTCTCGATGACGCCCAGGTTCGCCTCTTCCAGGCCCGTCTTGTAGGTGAGGGTTCCCAGCCGCTCGGACAGCAGAAACGCAAGGTTCGTCACGCACGCGGTGGCAACCAGCACCTGCACCAGAAGAATGGACGCGATGACGCGGTTGCGGGTGAGCGCGCGGACGACAAGGGGAACTTCTGCAATGCTCATTCTGACGCCTTGATCTGCATGGCCAGACGGCCCGAGGTAGCGCGCAGCGCAGGGAAGAACGCAGCGATCACGCTGGAGACACACGCCAGGCCCATGGTGAGAGCGGCCATGCTGAGATCCATGTTGGCCAGCGAGGCGTAGTCTTCCGGCTGCGTCCGCACAAGGTGGAGGCCGGCCTCTGCAACGATCAACCCTACCGCCCCGCCCAAGCCGCCGATGATCAGTGCTTCAGTGCAGAGCTGATAGATGACGTCCTGCCGACGCGCACCCAGCGCCCGACGGACCGATATTTCATGGGACCGGCGGATGAAGCGGGCGAAGATCAAGGCACTCATGTTCAGCAGGCAAACGATCAGGAACCCCAGGCACAGCGCCAACTGCAGCTTCACCTCGTTGGGGATGATGCGATGCTCGACCAGGAAGTCCTTCAGGGACACCATCCGCGGTGCAGTTGTCCTGTCAAACCTTCCCGCCTGGTGCTGTGCACGTGCGTAGTTGCCCAGGAAGCGCTCGTACTGCTCGACACTGGCCGCGTCAGGCAACTCCGCCCAGAACTGGATCCACGACGTGCGAGCGTCCTGCAGGCGATTGGGGGATTTGTCACCACTCCATGAAAAGACGCTGTTGGTCACCGTCATCTGCATCTCTGCCGCGACACCTAACGGTATGAAGAAGTCTTCGCGTCCCTTGAACACGTCCTGCTGAAGGTCCGTATAGAACCGTGGGCGCGGGCTCCACGGACCGGCAACACCCACCACCGTGAATGCCTGGCCACCCAGCCGAACCGTCGTACCCACCAGGCCTTCACCGCCCAAATGAGCAGCCAGATCCTGACCCAGCACGACAACCCGGGCGCGGGCAGCATCATCTTCACGCGTCCAGGCCCTGCCCTGCACCACTGGGATGCCGAACATGGCAAACGCATCCGCAGTGACATACTGCCCTTGCGTGAAGAATGGAATCTGCACGCTGCGCTGCGCATCCACCAATAGACGAGCAGATGCCAGCGCGGCCTGATGGGAGGCCGGGGCCTGCCGCAGCAGGTTCTGGGCATCTACCCAGGTAAGGGCCACCCGCGGGTCCATGCCAGGCCTGACGTCGTAGGAGGTGGGGAGTGCGTCGATGAAGGGGTGATAGAGATGCTCGCTTCGCCCCGGCAGTGGATCCCACGTCATTGTCCGCACGACGGTCAACATCGTCATGCTCGCGCCAATGCCCAACCCCAGCGCCAGGATCAGCGCGGCGCTCATTCCCTTGGTTTCCAGAAGCCTTGTGCGGGCCAGCGCAAAGTAATGGCCTAACATATACGTCTCTCTAATGCAGGAATGTGGCCGCAGTCGGAATCACGTCCACCGGTTCAATCGAGATCCACGCTGTGCTGTTCTGCGCCCTGTCGCGGGCTTCCAGCAGATGCATCAGGCGGAAGCGCGAGCGCTGGACGATCCGAAGGATCGCTTCGATGCCCTTCTCGCTGCGATCCTTGATGAACGCCCTGGGTATCTTGTTCTGATTCAGGGCGTCCACAACGGCTTCCAGGGTCAGGTAACCAAGCCGCTGGGTAGAGGCACTGTCGATGAAGATCGAGGCGCTTTCCGCCATGCGCGGCAGAAACGCCGCTAGCAAGGCCTGGATGCTGTCCTGGGAGTGATTGAAGTCGGAGAAGACCATGTCTATTCCGCCGTCAAAGGCGGGGGCCGGGCAATATCGGCAAAGCCGATTTCCTGCCAGTTGGAGACAACGTGATTCTCGACCCCGGCCCACTGGAATACGTGCTTCAGGAAAGCGGGATAGTCCTGCGCCTTTTCCCGCAGCAGATCGGCAAACGGCCCCTGCAGGCCCTCCACAAACCTGATGCCTGGCTCGCTGGAGAAGTGCGAGCCATTGTCGTAGGTGTGAATGACACCGCCACCGTTCTCCCGCAGCGCACCGGCCATCCAGGCCGCAGTGACGCCAAACCCGGTACCCAGTTCAACCACGATGCGTGGGCGCATCCGCTTGACCAAGCTGTACAGCAGTACGCACAGATCCTCGCTTCCGTAAACCCAGCCCATGGACTCGCGCAGCGAGCTCAGCTTTTCAAGCAGCATTCACACCTCCGGCGTTGCCGGCAAGCAACCACGCATCCAACGCATCCTGCACAGCCGCATCGGCCGCGACGGAACGAAGGTAAGGCGAGAATGCATGGAAGGTTACCGCCTCATCCGTCACGTACAGGAGCATCTCTCCCGCTTCGGATCGGAAGGCGTGTGCGGCCGCTCGCGTTAGTTGCTCGCACACACCACCATCGACCTCAACGCTTTCACGGGGAAAGTGGATTCCGTTGTAGTCCCGCCCAAGGAACCACGCAACCACGGGGACGCCCTTCGGCCTGGAAACGTGGAACTGGTGTCTGCGGCGCTCTTCATCATCAAGCTGCCGTTCCTGCCGCCAGTCAAAAAGTGACCATACCGACTTCTGCATGGGGTCTTCGATGCGGGACAGGTCTGGTTCTTCGTAGCCAAAACTGTAGGCGAAGTCAGGCGTGTTCGCGCCTGGAAGAGCGCGTTCGAGTTCAAACCACTGCACGTTCAATGGAGCCAGGCACCGGGACACACCGCGCGTGCCCGTGTCGTGACAGAGACTCACCCCCAGCGCCAGAAGCGGCTGCAGGCGGATATGGAACCAGCGGGCGTCCACTCCGCGCTCGGCCAGAAACTGTTCGATCTGCGTTCCTGCCAGTGAGAAGACCCGATTCACCACATTGGCTCCGCGGAACAGACGCTCGAGATGCGCACCTGGGCTCAAGCGGAGTACTTCGGGCCAGGGTTGGCCCTCCATTACCGGGATCAGTTCATCAATGTGCATGGCAGGGACACCTGTAGCCATGGCCCGCAGGGCGACAGGGTCAAGGTGATCCGCATGGATGACGACCGTTCTGCTCATTGCTGCCACTCCCCATAGCGATACTGCCGCTTCATTTCGGCCTGCATTCGATCGATCATCTGCCCAACCTCACTATTGATGGCGTCCTTGGTCATCAACCGACCACTGAGATCCTGCTCGATCAGGAAGCCGGCAGCGCAGACGGCCAGCCTGCGTTGGACGTGGCGCTTGGCGGTTTCACCCAGGTCCGGCGAGACTTCAAGATGACGTTTCAGCAAGCGGTGGCACACGTAGTAGACGAAGACAGCGTGGATGTAGGAGGAGTTGGGAATGGGATTCCCGGACCAGGGAGATACGACACGATGCTGGTAGTCATTGGCAACGAAGAACCCGTTGGCCAGCTCCCATGCGGCCAGATAGTTGTGGGTGCTTTCATGCATGATGCTCTCCATGCATGCCTCAACCAGAAGTTCAGGGTTATGCGTGTTCAGCAGTCGAATGGAACCCGGCTGCCTCGGCACATGCTCCGAGCCGTAGCGGCCGGCTTCATCGGAGGTGACGTCTGCCGACTTGCGTACGGTGATCCGCCGGACGAAGTTGCGGATGAGAAGGCCGTACATGGGTTCTGCACTATCGATCGCCGCCAGTGCGTCTGACAGCTTTCGCGAGACATGCTCGCGCTCCGCATCGGTCAGCGGCAGGCACGGTTGGCTCAGCACTCCAGAGCGTGGCTCATGATGCCGCGCCGGTGGGCTCTCAAGATCCAACGCGATACAGTCACCCAGCTTCGGCAACTGCCGAAGGGTCCACACGCCCGTGGCATCCTTCTCCGCAACGCAGTCTCCAACCGGACTGTAGAGCTGCCACTGCCGCGCCTCCCTCAGGTACCTGCCTGTCCGTCCCTGTGCCAGTTCGGCGATCGACTTCTCCCGAGCGATGATGTCGTGCAGCGCGCCAAGCGCGCGGGCCTGTTCCTCCGCCCTCTCCTGCTCGTCGGCTCCCGCCTCCAGCCTACCCTTCCGTGCGGACTCCAGGCACAGATACTGCTCACAGAACTCGGAACTGAGCAGTACGCGGGCTTGGTGATCGGCACCGATTGACTGGTACATCTGGTGCATGACACGAGCCATGGCCCCGTACTGCTGGTCGGCAAGCACTTCCTGAAGTCGCGCTCTCATCCTGCGGAGTCTTGACCAGAGGATGCCCTCGACGACCGACTCCATGCTTTCTGTTGCATCTGCGATTTCCATCAGGCAGATCGGGTTTTTTACATCTGGCGGTTGGGCCTGGGCCATCGAACTCATTCTCCTACTCCATGTGGTGATCGCCGTCCTCGCCACTTGCTTCTGGCAGCTCTTATCCACCCTTCAAATCCACTTTGAGGCCGAAGACAAGAAGCCACCTCCGGCCTCCATAGGCTCTGCATGACAGTGATTCACGTGCAAGGGGCGGAGAGATCCCCGCCCCTCTCTCTTCAGACGTCGAATCGGGAATCCGCGGCAATGCGCGAAGCAAATGCCATCTGCTTGCTCGCCGTGTCATGATGGTGATGGGATCCGAATGAATCGGAGTGATGGTGCCCATCTGCGAGAAGCGCGGATTTTTCGTCTCTGAACTCACTGATGCTCAGAGACTGCATATCCGCCTGGATGGACGTCGACGCCGCAATGTCATTGGCGAAATCTCCGTTCGATGCAGCAGCAGAAGCCGAACCTGCTGCCGCGACACCCGCAATGATCAGCGTGAGGGACGAGAGAGTCTTTACAGCAGTGCGTTGGGTCATTTTTCTTTACTCCATGTAATGGCGGGCATTTGATCTTCTGAGCTGCGAACGTGATCAGCGTTGTGGCTCAACTTTATTCAACGGCCCGCCGGCATCCAGCTGCAACCTCGCTGCTGTGCCGCGCACAGCTTCCGCCGCGCGCGGGCGGTTGCGCCCCAGCTTTCACTACGTGCAGAGGGCAACCATCACCAATCGAGTGCTTGAATTTGCGCTTGCGCGCTGGCTCCGAAAGGACGTCACTGTCGCTAACGTCTTGGCCAAAGATAGGGAGGACGCGGCGTTCATCCCGTATCGCCACGTGTCAGAAGCAGCGTCCTCAGCGCATTCAAGAAGATATTCGTGCGAGAACCGACATATGTAGAACTGCTACAGAATTGACGATCTGTATTGGCGCTCACACACTTCCCCGCACGCCCTGTGCAAGGGAGCATAGGAAGGGGAGTATGCATGGAGTTCCGCACTGATTCACTGTCCGCCCGGATCCGCGTTGCGCGTATCAGCAACAGGCTATCTCAAACCGATCTCGCCAAAGCCCTGAACGTAAACCGGGCGACGGTGGGCCACTGGGAACGCGAACTAGGCTTCGTGCCGTCTATCGACCATCTGCATGCGTTGAGCAGGGTCACGTGCGTGAGCGTATCTTGGCTGATTACGGGGAACACCATCGCCGATGGTGGGAAGCCTGAAGGTATGCGCCTGCAGATGGAAGCCCACATGTTGACGGCATCGCGCAACCTTCCGATCTCCCTCCTCGACAACATTGTTGAGTTGATGAGGTCTGCCGAACGACATATCTGACGTCGTCCCGACGACTGAACCACACGTAGTGGCTGGCCGGACAAATCCTATATACACCGCCGGAGTACTCCGATGGTGATCGGCGCACCGCCGCCGCACCATCAAGCGCCCGTCTGCAGGAAACCACACATGAGCCTGGCGCTGGTCCACAGCCGTGCCCGCGCCGGGGTCGATGCCCCACTGGTGCGGGTGGAAGTGCATCTCTCTGGCGGCCTGCCTGTCACTCAGATCGTGGGACTGGCCGAGACCAGCGTGCGTGAGTCCCGCGAGCGCGTGCGTGCCGCCTTGTTGTGCGCGCGCTTCGACTTCCCGCAGCGGCGCATCACTTTGAACCTCGCGCCTGCCGACCTGCCCAAGGAAGGCGGCCGCTACGACCTGGCCATTGCGCTGGGCATTCTGGCGGCCAGCGGCCAGGTCGATCCGCAGTCGCTGCTGCAGTACGAATTCCTGGGCGAGCTTGGCCTGACCGGTGAACTGCGGCCGGTGGCCGGCGCGCTGCCGGCGGCGATTGCGGCGGCCGAAGCCGGACGCATCCTGGTGGTGCCGCCGGGCAATGCCGCAGAAGCTGCTCTGGCCGAGCACGCTGATGTGCGGGTGGCCCGTACGCTACTGGAGTGCTGCGCCGGGCTGGGCAATCCGCGCCTGCTGCCGCCCGTGGAGCGCGTGGACACGACGCCATTGCCGCTACCGGATCTGGCCGACGTGCGCGGGCAGGCGCATGCGCGGCGCGCGTTGGAAGTGGCCGCAGCGGGTGGGCACCATCTGTTGTTGATTGGCAGTCCTGGCTGCGGCAAGACACTGCTGGCCTCGCGCCTGCCCAGCCTGTTGCCGGATACCGAAGAGACTGAGGCGCTGCAGCTGGCCGCTATTGCCTCTGTGAGTGGCGAAGGGCTGGACCCACGGCGTTGGCGGCAGCGGCCCTTTCGGGCGCCACATCACAGCGCCAGCGCGGCGGCGCTGGTGGGTGGCGGCAATCCGCCCTGCCCCGGTGAAATTTCGCTGGCCCACCATGGAGTCCTCTTCCTCGATGAGCTTCCAGAGTGGAACCGCAGTGCGCTGGAGACCCTGCGCGAGCCGCTGGAATCCGGCCACATCCGCATCGCCCGCGCGGCGCGCAGCGTGCAGTATCCCGCGCGGTTCCAGCTGGTGGCGGCTTTTGTGAGAAATCCCACCATGTAAGCATTTAGGTCGTCAGGGGTGACAGAACGAGCCGACCAAATTCTTCACGGCAGACGGGGTCTATTCTAGGGAAATGGAGGCCTTGGGCTCTGCTAGAGCAAGCGTGTAAGCCTTTCACCGTGGATCGCAATTCTGTCGAAGTCGGCTGCGGTGAGCTTGATAAGGCTTGTTGGGAATCTCGCTACGAAGTTTGCCTCCTCCTCATCTGCAGAGTCCGCACTGGTTGGACTGCCGATGTAGATCATTGCTCCCCTATTGGCACTCTTAGAGAGGTAGTGGTGAAAGGAGCGAACCCTCAGTGCATGTGACTGGTCAGACATGATGTCGGCCACGCGCTTGATCCGGAATGGATTCAGAGAGTATTTGCTGAAGCCCATATCCAAGGGCCTTCCTGCATCTGACACCAGGATGAAGTGGCCGTTCGGCTCCTTCGGCTCTCCACTACCCGCATCAAAGAAGGGCTCAAGTCCAAGGTTGTCGTATACGCCACCGTCGTAGAGATGGATTACAGAGCCCGGCTGGGAGTCTACGGTTTCGTGTGCAGGCCCGCTCCAGTTCGCTCGACGCTTCCACCTGAATTTGTCCGCCCTGAGGCGAAGCGGACCAAAGCCGCCTGGGAAGGCGGCCGAGACAGCCATTGCGCTGGCCAGGGGGAAGTTGCCCGCAGCTGCGTAGCCCGTGAGGTAATCTCCCAAGTCTGCACGCTTGAACCGAAAGCGGCGTCCGTTCTCAGCATTGGTCCCATTGATTGACCAATCAGGTGTCGCGGGAAGATCGCAAAGCCTGTTCTCAATGCCCCACCGGCGGCGCAGTGCAGCTGCCAAGAGATTCGAGCGGCTCAACAAGAACCGGAGATTCGAGAGGCTCGACAATTCGCGGAGTGCATCCCACTGGAGGCTGCGTGAGGTGAGTTCATCGCGGAGTGCCGGGTAGATCTGTTCGAGAAACCGCTCTGAAGTCGGCCATGCCATGCCAGAGCGATGCAGCACAAGTCCGGTGATAAGGCTCCCTCCCGACACGCTGGATATCCGAGACACTGACTCCAAACAACCAGCCCTTGCCAGCGCCCGCATGACCCCCAAGTGGAAGGTCATTGCTCTGATGCCTCCACCGGACAGCACTAGATCGATCTGGCGATCTTTCAAGGCTGAACCTCCGCCTGGACAACACGAATGTCATGGCTTCCAACGATGACTTGGATTACCGGAAGGCCTTCTTCGTGCATTCCCATAGCGAGCTCGACCAGCTGCACAAGATCAGCTCGGCTTGGCTCTGGAGGACAGCCGTCTGGGTGGCTGTGCCACTCTCCAACGTATCCAACGATTCCAGCAGTGCGGTTCTGTGCCTCTGCGACAGCCTCTGGCATTCCGGCAACGCCGCGCTCAAACGAAGCGGGCGTACCCTTACTGTCGGCTGGCGCCGGGAGCGCATCTACAACGACGAGCAGGTTCTGCGTGAAGTCGTGGTAACCAAGGAGGATGCCCCCCGTCTCGTTGGGAAGACTATTGCCGCGCAGAGCATGCAGATGTTCGTGTAGGCCTTCATCCATGTAGATGCAGAGACCATTAGCTGCTTGGTGTATCCGCCTATCAGACAGTGGGATCTCTATCGCTTCCGTTTGACCGCTCAAATCTCGCTGCCAGATCAACGCGGCGGCCTGGGGGTTGGCAATATGGACTGGGATGCTCTCGGCAAACTGACAGGCATGAATCATCACACTCGAGTACGGTAGGACCATTGAGATGTCACGGCACGATGCTCCGCTCCAAAACGCTCCGCGATGGCCCTCAAGATGGGCCCTTCCCCAATCGGAATTGATGATGGCGCGGTAGTACTGAGCTTCAATCGTACGCAAGCACCGTTCCTTGGCGACGTCCTCAAGCATCATGACTCCCGACCGACCGGTGGGAGTTACGAACACGCTCACATGCCGTGATCGATCATCCACGACTGCTGACGCCCGCGGGTACCCTAGGTCTGCAGTTGCATCTACGACCAAGTTTGCGCTCCTGAGGGCCTGCGCCAGCTCTGGCGATGTACTGGTAAGGACGTCTTCCTCGAGAGGAGTCACAGCCGAACCGTTACGCGTGACCTCCCTGGCATTCGCGGAGACTGCCAGAACCTTGGGTAGCCCAATCTGTCTATTGAATGCAGTGTGGCGTGACAGATTGTGCGGTCGGACATGATCCTTATCCACTACAGTCCACCGACCCCAGCCAGATCGAACCCATAGGTCCAACAAAGCACTTCCCAAAGATCCAACGCCGATCAATACGCCTTGCGGCCCTGCATCGCTGAAGCCTGACTGGGTGCGTGCACGTTCAGGGCTGTTCTCCCAAAGAACGGTGACTGGATCAAGCCCGATAGACTCCCAACCTTCCTGCGGCTGATTTCCAACAACACCAACTGAGCTGAAGTACCGACCGTCATGCGGGATAAGGGCACCGAGCATAGTTCCGATCTTCAGTGCCCCACCATCAAGGAAGAAGGCGCGATAGGTGATTCCTTCGACCTCGCCAGTCGACGCACGCTTGATGGGAACAGAGAGCAGCACAAGCGTGCTCGGAACCTCATCCTGGCGAGTGAGTCCGCCTGAAGGCGTCGCTGCCTGGATAGCTGCTGTTACAAGCGGAAGCAGGTCCGCTCCTCGCCGTGCCAAAAGCTCATTCAACTGTCCGAGAGTATGCGGATCCCATTCAATCATCCCGCCTTCAATGGGCTCAAGATCTACCTTGACCAGAGTAGCGTGGAGAGACTTGTTGGCAGGCAGTTGATCAACGATGCGCAGTGTCCAGCCATCGTCCTTACGCGCAGCTGCAGCGATGACACTGAGCTTCCCCCTTGCCGCCAGTTGGTCAAGATCCCAAGGGATCAGCAGTTCATGCCGAGACTCAAAGAACAGCATGTCCAAAGGCTGATCGGCCAGATGCAGCTCGCCCTTGGCATTCTTCTCCATCCACCACTGGATCCGAGCAAGAAATGACGAAGGAGTCCAGGTGCGAGCGACAACGGGGGGCGGTTCGAAATACAAGCAGAGCTGAGCTGGGCCCTGCGACGTCACGCTGTTTTGGTGTGCAAGCCTCGGAAAGTCCTTTCGCATTGACCAAACGACCGTTGCCTTCGCATCGTCCTGAGGTACATGTATAAGCATGCGCTCCCGAAAGCGGAGCCCGTATTCATTGTGGGTGGGCACACCGTGGCATTCAACGTCCACCATTAGGTAGACGGTCTCCAGCTCATCTACCTTGGCGCTACGCATCACCTCAATGAGCTTGAAGTCACGGTGAGCATTGACAGCTGCGATCATCGCGCTTGTACGCGATGTGACTGCCGCTAGATCGTCGAGAGCAGTCAATGTATGCGCAAAGTACTCCGAGCTCATGCTCCTGCCCTGGCTGGGCGGGAGGCAACGATGGCCGCAGAGCCAAATGACGACGCTGCTTTCGTCCATGTGACGCCTGCGGCAGCCACCTCAAAGACAATTGGCTTGGGCTTGTTGGCGTTAGGCTCTTCCATGGTGACGAGGAAGGATCTTCCACCAACCTTCTCAAGATAGGACGCGTAGGTTCTGCGGGCTTGAATGTGGGGTGGCTGGACCTGCTCGTAGGACTCTTTAATGTCGGGCACAGGTTTGCAGCAAGCGACGATGTACGAGTCCTTCTTTCCCATCATGAGAAGTTCAGCGACCTTTTCGCAGGGAACAGTGTCCTTCTCCCCCTTTTCTGCCCCGAGTGCCTTGTAGCTGCAGTGATGGGGAATGTTGAAGAGGTCCCAGGCAAGACGGTCTTCATTGCCGTGATACTTCGTAATGTCGACAATTCTCTCCAGGTCGCAGTAGTCGGCATCACCAACTTCCAGGTAGTCGTAGGTGCGGCCGTCTGCCTGGAGCCTCACGTTGAACACCAAGGCTGCTGAGTTGCGGATGATGTCCCCATCGTCGCAATGTTCGACGAAGGGCGAGTGGCAGAAGAACTCCACGTTGTCTTCTTGCAAGGTGAAACCCGGAACGACAGTGCCAGCGTCGACAAACAGGTGATCCCGGGCCGTCAATGCTTCGCCGCGTGCTTCCAACTTGGGCTCCAGCCACTCCATCAGCGCCTCTGGCTGTGAGAAGACCAGAATGCCTTTTCCTTCCAGCAGACGGTGGCGCGCCTCTTGCCTCAGAAGCACGAACTCTTCGCTCTGCTGTTCTTGGGTGGCCTCCTCCAAGAGCATTGCTGCGGGGACCCACAACTGGTCGATCTTGATCCGACCGTCGCCATGATAGACCTTTGCATGCTCCAGCCAGAAGAAGTCAGTGCTTCCCTCGATGTGATCATTGTCTGCGTGGGTGAATGCAACGACGTCGAAGCTTTCCTTGCCTGCGTCGGCAAGGTCTTTCTTGAGAGCTGCCTTCAGATCAATCTCTGGTGTCGACTCTTCTTCCGCGCACTGTTTGTGACGGAAGTCGAAGAGAACTCGTTTTCCATTATCAAGAATGATCTGCGTCGTGTCCCCGTTACCAACCGGGTAGAAAATCACTTGGTGCTTAGTCGCCATCTCGACATCCCCCTGAAAGTTGATCCATCAATCTCAGATTGCCGCCCTGCCGTCTCGAGGCATGAGACCGCGTGCAGCCGGCTGTTTCTGTTCAGCCAAGCGTCTATTTTGTGATGACCATCACTCTTTTCAAGGGCCGGGCGGAATTTTCTTTTGTGTTTGGAGAAGAAGGGCCGAGGCCTTTAAAATCAATAACATAACAAGCCGTCGAATTGTGCGCCGGCTTGTTTGAAGGGATGGTGTCTCGAGGCCACGAGCCCAGGTACGTCACTGAGAGCTGCTCCATCTCGGCAAGATCGATCAGATACACGCACTTCGACGTTTCAACTATTCGCCTGCATCCGGGCCATAGCCCTGCCAAGCGGGCAGCTTAATTGGATTGAGTTCGACACCGATCTTCATGCCCTTGAGCAAATCGAAGAATTTATTTTGAAGATCCCCTTGACCATCATCGAGATGAATGGCAAGCATCAAACTACAGTACAACGCTCTTGCCGCTAGCGCTTCGGCTTTTATCAGCAACGTATGTTTGACGCTAGTTACACCTGTATGCACAATTTCTGATCGAGCATCGTAAATTTTTCCAAGATCCGCATGGACGCGCCTTCGGTCCTCGCCCTTAAAGCAAAGTAGTGACGCGTAGTCAGCCAGAGTAATCTTGATGGGCGCGTGCTTATCGCGAGAGAAAATTGCCTCCATTGATATGACAAAGAATATGAATCGCGCCACGCTATCCTTCTCGCCCACGGCTCGACCAAAGAATTCCAGCGCGTTCCTAAGCTGTGCATTCAAGGTTTTTTCCTCACCCAAGGAGAGCAGCTTGAGGGCAATTGGTACGTCGGGCCGCTTCATTACTTGAAGAAGCTTTCTCTCCAGCGAAATGGACACAGTCAACGGGCGCATCGCCATAACCCGATCAAGCCACCCCGTACGCTTGTTGATGAGGAACAAATAGCTTGGTGTGGCCTCCTTCCCCAGCACCGGCTTCTTTACGCCGAAAACTCGACCAAACAATTCAATTAATCCGATCACGCGGCGAGCAGCTGCACGTGTCTGATGGCGTAGGGAATCCGAAGACCCATGGGTTGGCAGGAGCAACAAAGGATTGCTGCTCAGTGCCTGGTCAGTCTGCCGTTGCTGATGTTCGAATAAGTCGTCCGGCACAGCTTTGGAGTTAAACATCTTGATGCGCTTGTTCAGCGCTTCGCTCGTGGCTGCAGCTGGCACTAGTGTAAATGGACCAACTTGGAATGGGCGAAAAACGCTCTGCCTCTTCGAAGCGAAAGCTATGGGCTGAAAGAACCCTAAAGGGATGACGGCAATATAGTCGAGATGCACCGCTGTTTGTTTCAGCGCAGCATCAAGCCGCGTTGCAAACGCTCGGGCATCGTCGAGATCGCCAGCATTCAGCACTGCATAGATTAAATCGAGCGCGTGCTCCCAACCTATGTGACTACGTGTGTACTCCGACTTATAGAAGGCGGCTCCCAACTTCTGGTTCGCGTAGATGAGCTTGGCTTCCTCATCCTCATCCAACTCATTTCTCTTACGCAGCGCCTTCAACTGGGGCAGAACGGATCTCATGACCCGCTCAACCGCACCGATGTCGATTCCAGGCGTTGTACTCAGTGACATGTTGGCTACGCGTCCGTGTGGTCAGATGGTGTGAATGAGTTCTTAGACCTTCACTATAGCGTCTCCGCATCCTTGCGATGCCGCCGCTGTGACACTTACTCTTTCATCCTGCATCCAGCCAGAGAGGCCACAGTAGGTGAGTGCTTGCATCCCACGTATCTTTCACATTGAAACGCGAAGCCCACCGCGTAGCTGGGTAGGGAACCCGCGAAGATAGCTGTAGTGAATGAGGCAGAATTCTCCCGTCCAAAGATCGTCGCGATCTGAGACTTGCTCAGCTTTGACGGATCATCGCCGATGTCAGCTGGGATCGATGTGAGATAACAAAGAACCGAGGTCGACTCAGTTCCCTTGTGGGGTTTGACATAGCCATCGATTACCCAGATTTGATCGCCGTCGGGGAAGAAGGTGAGGTCAGTCATGCCTGATGTTGCTGGAGTGCATCACCAACATTAGCGGCACCTGGCCTCTTTAATTGATGATGTATGTTGACCGACGTCGCAAATTCGGCTCGCAACCGTCTCATTGCTGGGGAATGCGGCAAGTCACCCTACAGGCCTGAATTCCCGTACCGATATCAACCAACACACAATGGTCAGATAGGAGTAGTGATGAAAGAGGAACTTTGGTTCGTGGCCGAATGCGAGGACCTGGCGGACAATTGCCACTATCTAGTCTGGGTGCATAGGATCGGCTCGTCCGCAAGGCTAACAGTGGACGGTAGGGGTAGAGGGGTTCTTGTTGATGCGAAGACTGAGGACGAAGTCGTGGACCAGATCCTCGTCGTGCTTAAAATGGTGGTCGAGAAGACCCTTAGCCGGGAAGAGGTCGCAAGGGCGACGAACAAACACCTAGAAGATGCGGAGGAGGCATCCTCGGATAGCGAAGCCGACGACTCAGAGCAGATCATTGACGAGGAATCAGAAGAGCCTTCCGAGTCGGCACACCAGCAGCAGGGTTCGGCCTCCTGATGCCGTTCGGCAAGCCCGGGCGCTTGGTAAGCCTGACTGCTCGGGCCTTGTTGGCAGGAAGAAGAGTGGGTCTCCCGCAGAGACCCAGCGCACCATTGCCAATGCCCACAACGGCGCTCTGGTGATTCGACGCATTGAGCAGGATCACTCCGGGCCAGTGGATCTAATGAATCCGCGACCGCCTAGGTAGCGCTGCAAACCCATGTTGCCCTTGAGGAACTCGGCATTAGGGTCGATGCTATCGGGCTGAAGAGCGGCGAGCGGATCCACTTTGCCTTCCGGCCATTTTGCAAAAGTATGAATGACCACTGCCGACATCGGTTCAATGAGCTCTTCTTTTTCTGCCAAGGAAGGACCGCCGCTGTAGTACCCCACTCCGCGGACACCAATGAGGGGCTGCAGGAGTAGATAGAAGCGATGCCGCCAATGTTCTTCCTGTTCCTCCAGAACAAGCTTATGCGGGACGGAAGTCACCCGTTTCTTGATCCACTGATACTGGGTAAGTAGGCGTGCAGCACTAAGCCAGGCGATGCGATCTGGTTCAGGTGGATTGTAGGGCTTGGCATGTTGGCGCGCATCCAGAACTGACCCACTTTCGGCGGTGATGCGCGGGTAAAACTGACCCACCTGAAGCCCACATCCTGAGCATCTTTTGCTCGGGGGATTTCAGGAGTGATCACCATGGTCATGTTGGCCAAGATCCGGCGGATGCATTTCCGCGATGGCCTGCCGCTGCGCGAGATCGCCAAGCGCACGGGCCTATCCCGCAATACCATCCGGCGATGGCTGCGCAGCGGCCAGTCCGAGCCGGTCTATCCCAGGCGAGCCTCGCCCTCCCGGCTCGATCCCTACCGGTCCCAGTTGGAGACGTGGCTGCGTGCCGACAGCCATCGTCCCCGGCGGGAACAACGCACCGCCAAGGTGCTGTTCTCGCAGTTGCAGGCGATCGGCTATCCGGGCACCTACACCCGGGTGACGGCCTTCATCCGCCAGTGGAAGGCGGCCGGCGGCGCCAGCCGCCGCCCGGCCTTCGTGCCGTTGCACTTTCCTCCGGGTGAAGCCTTCCAGTTCGACTGGAGCCGCGAGTACGCCTTCGTCGGCAGCCACGCCAAGATGCCGCTGGATCTCGCCCACGTGAAGCTGGCCTGCAGCCGCGCCTTCTGGTTGGTGGCCTATCCCACCCAGAGCCACGAGATGCTGTTCGATGCTCATACCCAGGCGTTTACCGCCTTCGGTGGCGTGCCGCGCCGCGGCATCTACGACAACATGAAGACGGCGGTGGACGGGATCGGCCAGCACCGGGAACGGCGGGTCAACGCCCGCTTCCACGCCATGACCAGCCACTACCTGTTCGCCGCGGAGTTCTGCAACCGCGCCGCGGGTTGGGAGAAGGGGCGGGTCGAGAAGAACGTGCAGGACCGGCGCCGACAGATCTGGATCGAGGCCGGGGCCCGCCACTGGCCAGATCTGGACACCCTCAATGCCTGGCTCGCCAGCGAGTGCCGCGCCGCTTGGCCGATGCAGGCGCATCCGGATGCCTCCGACATCACCGTGGCCGAAGCTCTGGAGGACGAACAGCCCCACCTGATGCCGATGCCCGCGCCCTTCGACGGCTACATCGAGCGGCCGGTGCGGGTCAGTTCGACCGCGCTGGTCAGCTTCCAGCGCAACCGCTACAGCGTGCCGTGCGAACACGCCCACGCCGTCGCCAGCCTGCGCGTGTATCCCTTCGAACTGGCCGTGGTGGTCGGCGAGGCCGAGGTCGCCCGCCACCGGCGCAGCTTCGAGCGTGATCGGGTCCACTACGACTGGCAGCACTACATCGCCCTGGTCCAGCGCAAGCCGGGGGCACTGCGTGACGGCGCGCCGTTCCTGTCCATGCCCGATCCGCTGCGCAAGCTGCAGCAGGTGTTGCTGCGCCAGCCTCACGGCGACCGCGCCATGGCCCAGGTGCTGGCCGCCGTACCCGTGCACGGGCTCGAAGCGGTACTGGTGGCGGTGGAACTGGCACTCGAGTCCGGCCTGGTGCGCGCCGACCACGTGCTCAACGTGCTGGGGCGATTGCAGCATCCGGACCGCACGATCGAGACGGTCGCCTCGCGAGTGACGCTGCGTCATCCGCCGGTGTCCGATCCGGCCCGCTACGACGCCCTGCGGGAGGCAGATCATGTCGACGCCTGACCTGCCGCTGCGCATGCAGCAGCTCAAGCTGCACGGCATGGCCAGCCAGTGGCCCGAACTGCTGGCCAAGATGCGCCTGCACACCATGGAGCCCGAACACTGGATGGCCGAACTGCTGCAGGCCGAGTCCGCCGAACGGCAGGTTCGTGCCCAGGCCAACCAGATGAAGGCCGCACGTTTCCCCGTCCATCGTGACCTGCTCGGGTTCGACTTCGCGGCCAGTCCCGTTGATCGCGCACTGGTCGAACGACTCCACCAGGGTGACTTCATCCACACCCCCGAGAACGTCGTCCTTGTCGGTGGACCGGGCACCGGCAAGACCCACCTGGCCACCGCCATCGGCATCCAGGCCGTGCGCCAGCATCGCCTGCGCGTGCGCTTCTTCTCCACCATCGAACTGGTCAATGCGCTGGAGAAGGAACAGGCCCAGGGCAAGGCCGGGCAGATCGCCCTGCGCCTGACCTATGCCGACCTGGTCATCCTCGATGAACTGGGCTACCTGCCGTTCACCCCCTCAGGCGGCGCGCTGCTGTTCCACCTGATCAGCAAGCTCTACGAGCGCACCAGCCTCGCCATCACCACCAACTTGGCCTTCTCCGAATGGGGTCAGGTGTTCGGCGACGCCAAGATGACCACCGCGCTGCTGGATCGCATCACCCACCACTGCCACATCCTGGAGACCGGCAACGACTCCTGGCGGCTGCGCAACAGCACCGCCGCCAACAAGACCAAAGCCAGAATCAGGGCAAAGGAGGCCACCACCCAGACCACCAACTGATACCCTCAGCCCCGTACACCGGGTGGGTCAAAGTTCAACGCGCAGCCTGGGTCAGTTTTAAGTGCGCGCCAACAGGCTTGGCATCCTTGGCAAGGGCTTCATAGGCACGTTCCAAGGAAAGGACGGCCTGCTCCAGCATCTGCTTGCTCTCCTGGTCCCGCCGGGTTCCTCGGATTGAACTGGCAGTGATAACCGCTGTAATCGCAGAGCCGATGGCTGAAACTCCGGCAAATACTACCGTTCCAATCGTAATGGCTTCTGTGAAATTCATGAGGGCCGCCCGCGTCAATGTTGGTTCCGCATTCTATCAACGGCCCTGAACGGCTGGACGGAGGACTTGCGTCATCTAACTCCTAGGTTGCAGGCCTTTTGCTGCCATCAGGCGCGCAACCCGGCTCAGGCAGGCACTTTCGCCCCCCTCAACCAGGTTTTCGCGCATGCGACCAGCCCTCAATGTGCCGCGGCTGTCTTCGTGCAGTTCGCACAGTCTGGGCGTAACCGCGCAAGTACTCCATGAGGCAACTCAAACCAGAACAGTCATTGATCAGACAAGGCCGAACGTTGGCAGCAGCTCAACCAAAGAAGGTTCTCCGCTTCACAGGTGGCACCCCCAGAAAGAGCCCACATGAATCATCTGGCTTGACGCGATCGCCACCGTCGCTCGCTAGTGCCGGCCCTTAATCTGGCTGCCGCGCACGCTCTGTAGCATCTTCATGACCTGATCAGATACCTCAGCCGGAGAGAACCCCAAGGCAGCAGCGATGAGGCAGAACTCCAATACGTCCAAGCGTCGGGCCCCAGACTCAACGGAAGAGACTCGCTGCTGAGGCCACCCCAGATGAGCGGCTAGCCGGGTTTGACTGATACCCAACGACTCACGTCGCTCGCGGAGCAGACCGACCAACCGAAGGTACGCACTTTGGTAGATCGTCTTGGTAGCCATCAGGTCCGCCTGGAGGAGCGGAACGAAATCTATGGCCGAGCCGGGCACTACATGAAAATTGTGTAGACGACTTTCCGGTGGCTTGCTAGCATCAGAGCCGGTTGAACTGCCGGGGATCGAGTGATCTATGGTCGTGACCAACAGACCCTCATCCCTCCGTGGCCAGACCTCGATGCGCTGCTAGTATCGCTTGGGCCGTTCTACGCGTGCGCGTGGTGTGCGCTCGAGCGCTCCACTTCGATTTCCGCACCTGTGGCCGCTGACACAGCAGTTGCGCAGCACTTGCTGCTGTTCCTTCAGACAGCGGGGGTCCTAGCTGAGACGAGCTCGTCAAATGGCTCTACAAGGCGATCTCTTTACGACCCTATTAGCTGGAGCTATCGGGAGAGCAGTCAGCTGCCTGACGACCTGAGTAGTTCACTAACCCATGCACTTAGAGCATGGCGCCCCTCGCTTGGAGCACAGGACCGACAGTGGCTCTGGCGTCAGCTTTCCGACCGCGAAGCTGCTGCCTATCTCGTGTCATTGCTACGCAAGCATCGGATCCGTACTCAACACGCCGAGGAGATCCTATGTGTACAGGAAAGAGAATGGCGTGAGCTGAGTTTGGGACGCAAGCGATACGTGCTTTGGTCGTCAGTCCGGGGAGCTGCGAGTGAGTTCTTAAGCACCGGCGGCGACGAATCCGCAGCATTGACCGTGCTGAGCCGCGAGATACGCAGTCGAGCAGATTGGCTATCTCGCAAGCAAGCATCAGGAACGCTAAGCAAGTCTGACTACTGCTTTCTGCCGGACCCTGCATGGCGGCGACCGCTGATGGTCGATGTCGCGCTGGAGTGCCTACTGCCTATTGGCGACGACTACTGGCTCGCCCCTCCTATTCTGGCTCGGCAGCAAGAGGGGCCAGGACTCAGATCGCGTCTCTTACGACGCACTCAAACGTAGATAGGCTCCTATCGCATGCGCCCCAGTATCCTCGCCCTCGATCTTGAGGGAACCCTGATCTCCAATGCGGTCAGCCAAATTCCTCGACCAGGACTTCGGGATTTCCTAGATTATGCTAGAACCACCTTTGATGAGGTTGTGCTTTTCACAACGGTATCTCGGCATATGTCGCTAAGAATCGCCTTACTTCTGGCTGAGGAAGGCCATGTGCCTGGCTGGTTCACAGGGGTCCGCTACGTCGAATGGACTGGGCCTACCAAGGACCTTCGATTCGTGTCTCCACTACTTGGCCAAGCTCTGCTGCTTGACGACCACCGCCCCTACATCCACCGGGGTCAACACAAGTTCTGGGTTGAGGCCCCGCTATTCGCATCACCGTACCTTGCTGATGACAGTGGGTTGCAGGCCGCCCAGCGACGCATCGGGGAGAGAGTGTCGCTGCTTTCTAGCTCGCCTGACTAAGCATCAATCGAAGCCATCGCGCCAGAGCCGCAGACGAAGCCACGTCTAGGTTCTCTGCATGACAGAGCGCGCCATTCAATCGCCGGAGTCAGCGTGACCAGAACCAGTCTTTCCCACCCCCTTCAGATTGCGACTCTCCCGGTTGGCCATTGCGGTGGGGCCATCGGGGTGACGTTCGCGCCTGGCAAGCATCAAGTCACAGCTATGACCGGATCGTGGTCGCGAGACTTGGATATGGACCTTCAAGCTATAAGTTCATGGGGCGCAAGTCATCTCATCAGTCTAATTGAGCCTTGGGAGTTCGAGGATCTTCAGATCGCCGCTCTGCCAGAGCGTGCAGCAGACCATGGTCTACGGTGGTACGGACTGCCGATCGTGGATGGCGCCGCGCCCGACTACGGGTTCCTCCAGCGATGGAAGGAGTTGGAGACGTCCATCTGCAACGCGCTACTTAACGGCAAACGGGTTGTCGTCCATTGCAAGGGCGGACTTGGCAGAGCAGGCACTGTCGCCTGCATGCTTCTCCTCAGCACCAAGACTTCCCTGAGCAGCGAGGATGCGATCAGGCGCGTGAGAATGGTACGCCTTGGTGCCGTTGAGACATTGGAGCAAGAGGAGTTCCTGCACAACTGGGCATCTGCCTCACATCACCTCTAGGGAAGCACTGATCAGCTTCCTGTCCTTCTGATAAGACCAACCCCAACGTGTCGCTGCTGAGGATCGTCGCGTTAGGAGAGGGCGCGGCAGCAGCCGGCGCAAGTCAGTATCGGGCGACTGACCAATGCCCGGCTTCGGTCAGAAGACGATAGCCCCCTCCCCCGATAGATCTTTCTTATCCACGACTAGCCTTGAGCCTACTGGTCCCGCGGAGAAGAGAAATAAGGGGCGGACGGATTCTGGCGTTAGCCGGATTGCCGCCAACGACCTAGATCTCTCCAAGATCCTTGAGCACGGCCTGTCCCTTCTGCAAGAACCCAGCCAGCAACCGGCCTCCCGCCACTCGCCGGCCAAGTTGCTCATTGAGGTAGCTGGCCTGCAGGCGTGCGTGGGCCAGCAGATCCTTCTGGGCCATGCTAGGAATCACGGCCCGGAGCGGTTCGCCTGGTGAGGCCAGCTGCCCCCGGATCGGCTGGACCACGCAAGGGTGCTGGCTGCCGCTCTTGGCATATGCCGTGGCCATCATCCGGTCGCTCTTCGACGACCAGCCACCAAACACCAACTCGGTCCCGAGCTGCTCGATCGGTAATCCTGCCTCGGCTGCCGCCTTCTCGTAGTTCGGCCACAGCTGGTCCACCACCAACCCCAGCTCGACAGATAACTGTTCCATTGTGAAATCTGCGCGGTAGCTAGCCTGCAGCGCCAGCTCATAAATGCGAAGGAAGAACTGCGTAGAACCTCGCGTAGCAAACATCAGGTTGTGCTGAGGGATCAGCAGCAGCTTTGCCCCGGCGGAATGTGCCCCTGTGAGAGCATCCTCTGCCAAGGTATCCACGGCGACGACAAGGTGATCACGAGTGAGCAGAAGGTTGAGGATGCTCATGGCGGACTCGTCCAGATGTTCGCAAACTATCGCCTTCCCACCCCTTGCCTGTCCAGACTGCCATGACCTCCGAGATCACAGAAATCCTTGAGCGCCTCCACGCTTGCGAGGCCGCACTTGAGATGCACCGCGGCTACCTCAAAGCAATGGAGTATGGGTTGCGGGTTTCGTTTCTAACACACCAAGACCCGGTGATTCTGCTCGACACGTGGACCAGACTGCTCCCCTCGATCGCCCATAGCCACGAGAGGGAGGGCAGCCAGCAATTCGCCGCCGCATTCCAGCAGTCCCTGACAGTTCTCACTGAGCAGATCGGCACCGAGTGCAAGAGACCCTAAGCAGCCAAGGCGTACGGCTCAACGAGGCGGGCAATGTCCGATCTCGGCCAGAAACGGACGTCCCAGCACACGGTGCCTGCACTGCGACTTCTGCATCAATGTGGCCCGACACTTACAGCCGGGCCACATTGCCCACCGCTTACTTCTTCTTAGCGCCCGAAGCCGCCTCGGCGTCGCAACGCTCCTTCAATGCCTTGGTCTGAGAGTCATTCAGATCAACCTTGTACTTCGATCGATCAGCCAGCTGCTCGCACGTCTTTGGCTTAGCTTGTGGCGCGGCGGCCGGCACCGGATCGGCATGCAAGGCAGGATCGTGGGCAGATGCGCCTGAGGACCATGTCAGGCCGGCAACGAGGCATACAGCGAACGTATAACGCAGTTTCATGGATTGACTCCTGGGTTGGTTCCGGCGGAATGCCGGGGGTGTTACGGCTGATACAGGTCGGCCTGATAGCCATTCAGTTCGATTGTGATGATCACCGGCGAGGTACCTCGGTTCTGCCAATACCAGCCATGTGTTCCATCGAAGGGAGCGATGAAAGTCCCCTCTGCTTTCGATTGGGCGCCCTCTACGGCGTAGCTGGTCCAGGCTCCCTTCACGTCAGGTCTCTCGCCATGCATGTCCACGGCAACCGGAGCGCTGGATGTCCAGCGGAACAGCATTCCTGCACCCGTGGTCATGTGGGACTTCAGCTCCATGCCTTTGCCTGGCTCGATTTCGATGGTCATGGTGTCCTGACGCAGCGCGCCAGAACCAAAACCTACAGCCGCTGGATCAAGGGATTGCCCCTTGTTCTCTCCGAAGGCGACCTTGGCCTTCTCGGACAAGGCCGCAATGGCTTCCGGGCGCCCATTTGAGGTTTGAGGAACGGCTTCAGATGCGGAGGAATCGCCGCTCGCGGCCAGCGCATCCAAACCGAGGGCACGACCCACGCCAGTCGGGTCAATGCCGTACTCGGCGGGCAGTACGGTAGTGATCAGAATCACACCAGCGACCGCCACGGCGAGCGCGGTCGATTTGAGCAGTCGGCGAGTGCTGGGAAGTTGCTGATTGATGGAAATGGACATTGAAAGCCTCGATCAAAGGTCAGGAAACGAAGTAGCCCGTCAGTTGCATGCCCATCAGCACGAAGCCGGCACACATCAGGACGGTATTGATGCTGTAGGCCTGCCGATGGAAGGACGGCAGGCGACGCCAGAAGCCCATCAGAATCAGGATGCCGGCCAAGGCCAGCAGCTGGCCCAGCTCCACGCCGACGTTGAACGCCAGCATGTTCGGGACAAGACCATCAGCCGACAGGGTGAAATCCTGCAACTTCGTTGCCAATCCGAAGCCATGGAAGAAGCCGAAGATCAGCACGGCTGCTTTGGTGTTGGGCTGCACGCCGAACCAGCGCTTGAACGCCCCCATGTTGTCCAGTGCCTTGTAGACCACTGACAGTCCGATGATGGCGTCCACCAAGTAGGCATTCACGTGGAAGCCACCCAACACGCCCAGCAGCAGCGTCGTGCTGTGACCAATGGCGAACAAGGTCACGTAGATGCTGACATCACGCATCCGGTACAGGAAGAAGATCACCCCGAACAGAAACAGCAGGTGGTCGTACCCTGTGACCATGTGCTTGGCACCCAGGTAGGTAAATGCAATCAGCTGGGTGCCCGTGCTGTCCTCCAGGAAGGCTTGGTCACCCTCACTGACACCGTGGGCGAACGCAGCCCAGGGAATCAACAGCGCGGCCAGCAGGAGGAGCCACGACAACGGTCTGTTCAACGGAATCAAGCGTAGGTTCCTCAACGTTGGAAAAAGGGAAAGCGTCATTCGGCTTCATCCTTGGACGTATCGCCCTCGCGATGGATGAGGCGGTAAAGCGCAGGAAGCACCAGCAGCGTCAGAAGCGTGGACGAGACGATGCCGCCGATGACCACCGTGGCGAGAGGACGCTGTACTTCAGCGCCGGCACCGACGTTCAGTGCCATGGGCAGGAAGCCCAGGCTGGCGACCAGGGCAGTCATCAGCACAGGTCGCAAGCGTCCCGCTGCCCCCTCGCTGACAGCGCGGTGGAGAGGCACACCCTGTTCCCGCAGGCTTTTGATGAAGCTGATCATCACCAGGCCGTTCAGTACCGCCACGCCCGAAAGCGCGATGAACCCGACACCGGCCGAGATGGACAGCGGAATGTCACGCAGCCACAGAGCCGCCACACCGCCGGTAAGGGCGAGCGGCACGCCGCTGAAAACGATGGCGGCATCACGTCCCGAACCAAACGCCATGAACAGCAGGCCGAAGATCATCACCAGCACTACGGGCACCACCACCATCAGCCGCTCGCTGGCCGAGATGAGCTGCTGGAACGTGCCGCCATACTCCACCCAGTAACCTTCAGGCAGCTGGACTTCATCTCCGACGGCGGCGCGCAGCTCCTCGACGAACGAGCCGAGATCGCGTCCGCGGACGTTGCTGGTGATAACCACACGCCGCTTGCCGTTCTCGCGGCTGATCTGATTCGGGCCTGGAGCCACCTCAACCTTGGCCAGCTGCCCCAGCGGAACGAAACCGCGATCAGCATCGGCCTCTGTCGAACCTGACACCGTTACAGGCAGTGATTCCAGCGTGCGCGTGTCCTGACGCAGGTTCTCGGGCAGCCGCACGACGATGTCGAAACGACGATCACCTTCGAATACTTGGCCAACGGACTCCCCACCCAATGCGACCGATACGGTCTTCTGCACATCGTCGATTGCCACGCCATAGCGCGCCAACGCGTCCAGGTCAGGCGTAATGGTCATCAACGGAAGGCCCGAGACCTGCTCCAGCTTCACGTCCGCTGCGCCGGTGATCCGGTTGGCAACGTCCTCGATCTGGCTGCCGATCTGTGCGAGTTGATCCAGATCGTCGCCATAGAGCTTGATCGCCACTTCCGCGCGCACGCCGGCGATCAGCTCATTCATGCGCATCTGCACCGGCTGAGTGAACTCGTAGTTGTTGCCGGGGATGGCTCTGACGGTCTTCTCCAGCTCGGCAATCAGCTGGGCCTTTGGTTTGCGCGGGTCCGGCCACTGGTCCCGATCCTTGAGCATGATGAAGGTGTCGGCGACCGACGGAGGCATCGGGTCGGTCGCCACCTCGGCAGTACCGATCTTGGCCACCACCTCGTCGACTTCAGGGAACTGCTTGATGGCAGCTTCCAGCTGGCGTTGCATGCCGATGGCTTGGGTAAGGCTGGTTCCGGGGATGCGCAGCGCGTGCAGGGCGATATCGCCTTCATCCAGGTTGGGGATGAACTCTGTACCCATGCGACTGGCACCGATGCCGGCCACCACGGTAAGTGCAACCGCTGCGCCGACCACCCACCTACGGGCACTGACCGCCCGCTCCAGCAGAGGGCCATACAGGCGGGTTACGCCACGCATGACCTTGGTTTCCTTCTCGGACACCTTGCCGGTGACGAACTGCGCCACGGCAGCCGGCACGAACGTCAGCGACAACGCCATGGCACCGGTGAGGGCGATTACCACGGTCAAGGCCATGGGATGGAACATCTTTCCTTCCACACCCGACAACGCGAAGATCGGGATGTACACCGCCGCGATGATGAACAGACCGAACAGGCTGGGCTTGATGACCTCGGCGCTTGCCGAAGCGGCCAGGGAGAATCGCTCCTCGCGCGTTAACAGGCGTCCCAGCGCATGCTGGCGTTCACCGAAGCGGCGCAGGCAGTTCTCCACGATGATGACCGCGCCGTCCACGATCAGGCCAAAGTCGAGCGCACCGAGGCTCATCAGGTTGGCCGATACCCGGTTCTGAACCATTCCGGAGATCGTTAGCAGCATGGTCAACGGGATGACCGCAGCGGTGATGAGCGCGGCGCGCAGATTGCCCAGCAGCAGGAACAGCACCGCGATGACCAGCAGCGCGCCCTCCAGGAGGTTCTTCTTCACCGTTTCAATGGTGCGATCCACCAGCTCGGTTCGGTCATACACCGGGTGCGCACGAACGCCCTCGGGCAGCGTGCCGTCGATCTCCTTCAGCTTGGCAGCGGTGCGCTGGGCGACGGCCCGGCTGTTCTCGCCGATCAGCATGAAGGCCGTGCCAAGCACAACTTCCTTTCCATCCTTGGTGGCGGCGCCGGTCCGCAGCTCGGTGCCTTCGTGGACATCAGCAAGATCGCCTACCCGCAGCGGCAGCCCCTCTCGATTAGCCACCACGATCTTGCGCAGGCCGTCCATGTCGGCAACCTGCCCAGGCACGCGTACCAGGTATTGCTCGCCGCTCTTCTCGATGTAGCCCGCACCGACGTTCGCATTGCTGCGGGCAACGGCCTCCATGACGTCCTGCAGGGTCAGGCCATAGGCCTGCAGCTTGCGGGGGTCTGGCGTGATATGGAACTGGCGGACGTAACCGCCCACGGTGTTGACCTCGGTCACGCCCTTCAGGTGCCGCATCTGCGGGCGTACCACCCAGTCCTGCAGGGTACGCAGTGCCATTGGCGTCCAGGTTTTCTCAGCTCCTGGTTCGGCCTCCACGGTGTACATGAAGATTTCGCCCAGGCCCGTGGCAACCGGTCCCAGTGTTGGCTTCAGGCCATTGGGCAACTGGGAGGCCGCCTGCTGCAGACGCTCAGCAACCTGCTGGCGGGCGAAGTAGATATCTGTCCCATCCTCGAATACCACGGTCACCTGCGAAAGGCCGTAGCGCGAGATTGAGCGTGTGTACTCCAGACGTGCCAACCCGGCCAGTGCGGTTTCAACCGGGAAGGTCACGCGCTGCTCGGCTTCCAGTGGCGAATAGCCAGGGGCTTCGGTGTTGATCTGTACCTGTACATTGGTAATGTCAGGCACGGCGTCGATGGGAAGCTTGCTGTAGTTCCAGATGCCCAGGCCGGACAGCGCCAGCACGAGCAGCAGCACAAGCCATCGATGCGCGATGGACGCGCGAATGATTCGCTCTAGCATGGGATGCCCCTCAGTGATCGTGGCTCGCGCCAGACTTTTCGATGTCCGCGCGAATCAGGTAGCTTTGCTCGCTGACATAACGGGTACCGGGCTTGAGGCCACCGAGTACCTCGACCAGCTGCCCATCGCGCTTGCCGAGCTCAAGCATGCGCACCTCATACGTGTCGCCCACCTGTGCGAAGACCACGGTGAAGTCACGGAAGCGCTGCAGCCCGGATTCCTTGACTGCCAACGGGACCTGGGTTTCGGACAACACGACCTCGGCCGACACGGCCATACCCGGGCGCCACCGGCCGTCTTCATTGGGGATGCTGACCCGTGCGACTACGCTTTGGCCGGCACTGGCCAAGGGGAGCAGGCTCTGCACCCGTCCTTGGGTTTCATGGGCGCCAGTGGCTGAGCGAAGCGTCACCACCTGGCCTGCAGCAAGCCGCTCGGCGTCGGTGCCCAGTGCCCGCAGGTCTACCCATACCTCGGAGAGGTCGGCGATCTCGAACAACGTGTTGTCTGCCGCCACGTCCCCAACGCTGGTATTACGCGCCAACACAATTCCGCCAAACGGCGCGATGACGGCATAGCTGCGCATGCTGTCGTTGCCTTCCACCGTGGCCAGAGTCTGGCCCGCACTGACTCGCTGGCCCATCTCGACTGCAACGCTGCGCACCACGCCGGGAAAGCGTGCTTTCACTGCGGCTTGCCGCGCCGTGTTGACCGTCACGTTGCCCATCAAGGTCACTGTGTCGCGGATGCTGGCACTGCCTGCTGCTTCCACCACGATGCCCGCGTCCTTAGCTGCTTGTGGTTCGATTCGCGTACGGCCTTCATAGGAGGGGTAGTTCCAGCGATGGGACTTGCCTGCTGCGGTGGCTTCGGCCACCACATCGAACGAGTGCGGCTCAGTGACCTCCCCACTGCCGACGAGGTAGCCGTTCTCCGGCTTGAAGCTGAAGGTATTGACCTCGCCGTCCAGACGCTTGAGCTGCATGCTCGCCTGCACTTCGGAAGGCGGAATCGGTTTGTCGTTGCGATACGCGTAAAGACGGAAGTGTGGCGGCGTGTTGGTTTCGTAAACGGTGATCTCGAGGGCAAAATCGCCGTCACGCAGCATGCGCCCTCGATTCGGCCCTCGTTCGTAGTCGGCGGATGCGGCAGCTGTCTCGGTAGAGGCTTCGGTCGCGGCTTTGTCACCGCCGCAGGCGGAAAGGACCAAGGGGAACATGATCAGGAATGCGTAGCGGTTCATGGGCGGATGTCCAGAGCGGAGGCGGTGAGGCGATCTGCCTCGACCAGCAGTCGGAGATAGCGGGCGGCGGCTTCAACTTCGCGCTCGCGAAGGTCGAACAGGGTCTTCTGCGCCTGGCCCAGCGCCAGATAGGAGAATCGGCCCTCCTCGAAGCCGCGCCGGCTCTGCTTCAGTGCTGCCTCGGCCTTGGGCAGCTGGCGTTCGCGTACCGACTCGACCTCCAGCTGCGCTTGCCGCAATTGCTGGTAGATATCGAAAAGTTCCTGTTGCAGTTCAACGGCCTGCGCTTGGCGCCGGGCACTGAGGGCAGACAGCTCGTGGTCGACTTCAGAAACGGAATACGCTGATCGCTTGCGGCTGCCCAATGGGACAGAAACCGACATCACCAATCCGCTGTCTTTGGTGGCTTCCAGCCGGCGAATGCCCAGGCCCACGCTGACATCTGGCCGGGCGGCGGCAAGCGCCACGTTACGGCGCGCGGTCAGCACGCCTGCCTGGGACTCAAGAAGCTGTTGCTGAGGTGTCGAAGGCAGCTTCGCGGCCATCGCCTGGAACTGCTCAAGGGGGGGCAGCACCGAGGTATCACCAGCGACGGCGCCAAAGTCGACCGTCAACGCACCCCATGAAGCTGCGAGCGCATGGCGTGTCGACTCCAGACGCTCCAGCGCCTGATCGCGCTTGAGTTCGGCGTCGGCAACTGCGATTTCTGCCGCTCGCAGGTCGGAATCAGGATTGCGCGCCGCCGAGACCCAACGCCCGACCTCTCGCTGCAGGGCGCGCGCCATCGCGATGCGCTCCTGCGCGTGTTCCACATGCTCCTGCGCGGCCAGCACATCGATGAACCGTCCTGCGGCTCGGGTGGCGATGGTTACGCGAGTCACGTCCCCTGCCCGTTGGGCCGCGTCGATCTCCGCGCCGCCCAATGCCTGTCGCGCAGCGCGCTTGCCGCCGAGTTCCAGCAGGCGGGATACGCGGAACGTTGCCTCAGCGGCATCCATCCCTGAAACGCTGCCGCTGCCAGCAACGTTCTCCAGTTCCCCGCCCAGAATGATTGGCGCCGGCAGGCCCTCCCGGGCTGCACGGCTGCGGGTTGCCTCCAGCTGGGCGGCATCAGCTGCGGCGCTCGGATGACTGCCCAGGGCGCGGGCGACCGCTTCCTCCAGGCGCAGAACTTCGGCGGCATGGCCAGGCACGGCCATACCGCAGGCGCCGGCAATGGCCAGCGCCCACACACTACGGAATTTCACGGAAGCCTCCGGAAAGATGTTAGAACAACGCGCTGCCGCCCGCTAAGGCAGGCAGCAGAACAGGCCGCGCGGACGCGGCAGGCGTTGTCAGACGATCGGAGGCCGGAAGGGCGAGGCGGGATAACCCAAAGGCACGCGCAGCAGCCGCAATGCGGGCACGTCGGCGCTCAGTGCGAGAGCGACTACCTGGTGGTGGCCATTGAACAGGCTCCCTGCGAAGCTTGCGTCTGCCTGGTGCAGCACGCTGTGCGCACCAGAGGCGTGGTCGTCGTCGAGGTTGTCACTGGCTCCGGCCGGATGGGAATGCCCATGGTCGAACGCAGCGGCGATGTCGTGCTCCAGACCATGCAGTTCGCTCAGCTGGATCACCATCGGCCGCGCCACAACACTCAGCAGCATCAGCGCGAAAAGGCTGATGCGGGCGAGCACACGGTGGCGGGCGGAAAGACGCATGGGATCTAGGGTAAATGTGGCACGTGGCCTTGTCGAGATGGTAGGACGAATGTTTGCAGAGGAGCGTACCCGGCTGCCCCGGGCACGCCCTCCTGGCCTGGTCTTACATTTTCTTCAGCTGTTCATACTGCCCGCCCGTACGCAGCAGCAGGGTGACCGGTTCCTCGCCGCGATTGCGCCAGAACCAGCCGTGGTTGCCCGTAAAGGCGGCCAGAAGTACGCCCTGGTCGGACGCCTCACCTCGCCCCTTCTCATAGCTGATGGCACGACCACCGCCGTCACCATGGGTGTCGAAGTTCACCACCCCGCCCTGGACCGACCAGGTGTAGGTCGCACGCTCGCCTTCCTTCATGGAAAGCTTGATTTCGGTACCCTGACCGGGCGCCAGCACGACTTCGGCTTCGTCACGCCACTCCGTAGCTGCGGGCGCTGAGGCCGAAGCAGCGGCCGGCTTGGAAGTGACTTCGACTGTCTGGCGATCCCGCGTGGAGACCTGGGTGAGCACGGCGAGGCCCTCCTCGGCCCGGGCATCCATGGCCGCATCCGCTGCGGCTTCTTCGGACAGTTGCTGCTTGATCTGTCCCATCTCGGTCAGACCCAGCATTCGGCCTATACCCAACGGATCCACGGCGTGTTCCGCAGGCAGCACGACACCGATGAGAAGCACGACGGCGATGCCGGCGGCGATGAGGGTAGTGCGCGCCAGCTGACGGCTGCTGGGGAGGTCACTTTCGAGGGGCTTGCTGTTGTACATGATGGTAGGGATCTCTCAAGGATTCAGGAAATGGCGTAGCCGGTCAGCTGCATGCCGATCAGGACGAAACCTGCGCAGAGCATTGCCGCGTTGGCGAAGTAGGCGTGCTTGAAGAAGCTGGCGGTGCGGCGCCAGTAGCCCATCACAATCAGGATGGCGCCCAGGGCAAGCATCTGCCCCATTTCCACCCCGACGTTGAAGGCGAGCAGGTTCGGCAGAAGACCATCGGGGGAGATGTCGTATTCGATGATCTTGGTGGACAGGCCAAAGCCATGGAACAGTCCGAACACCAGTGTCGCGACCTTGGTATTGGGCTGGAAGCCGAACCAACGCTGGTAGGCACCGAGGTTATCCAGCGCCTTGTAGACCACTGACAAGCCGATGATCGCATCGATCAGATAGCTGTTGATGCCCACATTGAAGAGCACACCCAGCAGCATAGTCGTGGAATGACCGATGGCAAACAGGGTGACGTACAGCGCGACATGCTTCATCCGGTAAAGGAAGAAGATCACGCCCAGCAGGAACAGAATGTGGTCATACCCGGTGGCCATGTGCTTGGCGCCCAGGTAAGCGAAGGCGATCAGATTTACCCCTGATATCTCTTGGATGTAACCCTTGTCGCCCTCGGCGATGGCATGCGCCAGAGCACCATCGGCAGTGAAAACAAGCAACAGCATGGTTATCGCTGCGAGCAGCGTGCGCGGCCAATGCGACGGCATGGCCATGGGATGGGTACGGGTGGATAGCCCGGAATGTGGTCTGGGGATCATGATGGAGTTCTTGAGTGACATGACATGCCACGGTCCTCCGCGCCGCGCCCCGCCACAGGCGCACGGCAACGCCATGCAGATGTGTGCCAGGGCACGCATGCACGTCGTTACCGCGCGGTGGCGCAGGAGTCAGCCGGATCGTGGCCGGAATACAGAGGGGAACCGCGATGCGTCTAGCCGCAAGCCAGCCGCATGCCCGCAGAAAGCAGGCAGCGCGGCAGACATGCGCCCGGCATCAGGCCGCGACGATGGGAGGCCTGAACAACGATGAGCAGTGATGGGCAATGAACGCTGCCTGGCGATGCCAAGGGTGCGCACCACGGCCGATGGCTGGATCGTGGAGTGCTACGTCCAGCAGGATGCCAAGTGACCCGCCCAGATCGGACTGGTGCAGCACGCCATGGCCGCCCGACGCGTGCAGAGGATCCCGATCTGCAGCATCACGATCGCCCGCGTGCGGATGTCCATGTTCGGCTGCGGTCTGCACCATGTGCTGCAGACCATGCAGCTCGCCAAGATGATTCAGCACCGGGCGCAGGAACATGCTTGCCACCAGCATCAGAAAGATGCTGGTGAGCAGTCGCACATTCGATATCCGGCGCAGTGATGTCATGCTCAAAGACTAGTGTGTTGCTGGATCAAAGTCGACACGAAAAAGGGGGGTTGTTCAGCGTGCGCGCGCTACTGGGCATCTCTGGTGACTCGTCGTTCAACCGGGCCAACGGGTATGGTTGTCATCGATGACAAAACGGTGCGAGTGGCCTTGTTCCGTATGCGCGTGTTCCTGCATGTGCGGGTGGTCCGCAGGGAGATCATCATGTCGGTGGGTGATTGCGTCAGGATCATTCGCAGGCCAGGTACGCCAGGCGAATAGAAGCCCCGCGCAGGCCACCACCGCGAGCGCCAGAACCGCCACCGGCATGCCCAGGCGTGCCCCCACGGTACCGGCCAGTGGGTAGGCAATCAGCCAGCAGACGTGGGAAAGCGAGAACTGCGCGGCGAACAGGAAAGGAAGGTCAGTGGACTCTGCCGAGCGCCGTAGCAGCCGGCCGCCTGGTGTCACCAAGCCGGCGTAGCTCATGCCCAGCAATGCCCAGCCGGACAGCACCAGGGGCCAGCCGATCGCGGAGGGCGTCAGCCACCACGTAACCCCCAAGGCGGTAAGCACCGCAAGCATCATGCTGGCTGCAGAGAGCATCACGCGACGGTCCGGTACGCGGTCCAGTACCTTGGGAAGAACCAACGCCATCAGCATCGAGCCGCCGCCGAACGCAGCCAGGGCCCAGGCGACCTGGGCTTCAGCACCGCCCAGCACGTTGCGCACGACCACCACCGTATTGACGAATACCATCGCACCACCCGCGGCAGCGCACAGGTTCAGCGCCAGCAGGCCTTTCAGTCGAGGCGTCTTCAGATAGATACGCATGCCACGGATGGCCCGTGCATAGGGGCCTTCCTTGCGCGGCGAGGCTGCAACGAAGGGGAATGCCGTGACCACGACCAGCAGCGCTGAGCAGACGAAGCCCACCGACGTACCGGCGAAAAGGCCATGGAAGCTGATCAGTGTCAGCAGGGCCGCCGCCAGCGCAGGGCTGAGCAGGCTTTCCAGGTCATACGCCAGCCGCGACAAGGACAATGCACGGGTGTAGTCGCGCTCTTCCTTGAGGATTTCCGGAATGGTCGATTGGAACAGCGGCGTGAAGCAGGCTGATGCCGACTGCAGAAGAGCGATGAGCAGGTACACCTGCCAGATCTGATTCACGAAAGGCAGGCACAGTGCCGCGGCCGCGCGCACCAGATCAAGCCCGATCAGGACCGGCTTACGCAGATTGGCTGGCACGACCGCGCCGGACATAGGCGCGAGCAGGACGTAGACCACCATCTTGATGGCCAGTGCCGTGCCGAGCACCTGGCCGGCCTGCGCGCCAGCCAGGTCATAGGCGAGCAGCGAAAGCGCCACGGTCGCCAAGCCAGTACCGACCAACGCAATCACCTGGGCAGCGAACAGATTCCTGAAGGTCGGAAAACGGAGAACCTCGATCATGGCTGTCCTCGGAGGAATGGAGTGCAGAAATGCCAATACCCTGCGGATCGTAGAACGATCCGCAGGGCCGGGCGTGAAACTGTGGAAGGGAACGTACTCAATCGGTTTCCGGCGCCGGCAGTGGGTCCTCGATGCCCGCTGCCTTCCTGCGCGCAGTCCTGCGCAGCACCAGCCCACACAGTGCCGGCAGGACGAACAGGGTCAGCACGGTGGCCGTGATGAGGCCGCCGATGACCACGGTTGCCAACGGCTTCTGCACTTCAGCACCCGTGCCGGTTGCGATCGCCATGGGCACAAACCCCAGTGAAGCAACCAAGGCCGTCATCAACACGGGCCGGACGCGCTCCATTGCACCCTGCTCCACCGCCTCGTCCGGCTCCATGCCGTCATGCAGACGCTTCTTGATGGCGGAGATCAACACCAGTCCGTTCAGCACCGCCACACCCGAAACAGCAATGAACCCCACTGCTGCCGAGATCGAGAACGGAATGCCACGCAAGGCCAGCGCGAAGAAGCCACCGGCCAGCGCCAGCGGTACGGCCGTCAGCACAGTGCCGGTCAACAGCCCGTTGCCGATGGCCATATACAGCACCGCGGCAATCAGGATGAAGCACAGCGGCACGATGATGGCCAAACGCTGGGTAGCTGCCTGCAGGTTCTGGAACTGCCCGCCCCACTCGATCCACGAGCCGGTCGGCAGTTGCACCTGCTGTGCGATCGCTACCTTGGCATCGTCCACGAAGCTGCCCAGATCACGCCCCACTACGTTGGCCTCTACATAGATCCGGCGCTTGCCGTTGTCACGACTCACCTCGTTCAGACCCTGCGTGAAGCGGAAGCTGACCAGCTCACGCAGCGGCACCGAAGGGCTGCCTTCCTGATTCCCCGGCGGCAGCATGACCGGCACCGCACCCAGGACGTCCAGATCACTTCGGTCGACGCGGGGCAGCCGAACCACCACATCGAAGCGGCGATCGCCCTCAAAGATCTGGCCCGCCTGGCGTCCGGCCAACGCGGCCGACACCGTATCAGCCACATCCTTCACGGTCAGGCCATAGCGGGCGATCGCTGCGCGATCAAACGCCATGTCGAAGGTCGGGAAGCCACCGGTCTGGGCCACACGCACATCCGATGCCCCGGGAATCTTCTTCAGCACAGCAGCAATTTTGTCTGCGCTGGTGGCCAAGGCCGTCAGGTCTTCGCCGTAGATCTTCACCGCCACGTCGCTGCGCACACCACCGATCAGCTCGTTGAAGCGCATCTCGATCGGCTGCGTGGCGTCGTAGTTGTTGCCCACCAGGAACGCGGTCTTCTCGCGGATGCGCTCGATGACCTGCTCTTTGGTCTTCACACCATCAGGCCACTGGTCCTTCGGTTTCAGGATGACGTAGTTGTCCGATGCGTTTGGCGGCATGGGGTCTGCGGCAAGGCTCGCCGTACCCGCCTTGGAGTAGACGGTCTGCACCTCGGGAAGCGTCAGCACAGCCCTTTCCAAGGGAAGATCGATGGCCACCGACTGTTCGATGGAGGTGGAGGGAATACGAACGGAGGACAGGTTCAGGTTCTGCTCGTCCAGTGTCGGCATGAACTCACGTCCGACGAAGGAGAACGCCACCGCGCCGGCCAGCAATACGCCCAATCCGCCGGCAAGATATGGCATCGGTTGCCGGATCGCATTGCGCAGCAACGGCTGGTAACGGCTCTTCGTGGCCGCCACTACACGCACTTCCTTCTCGGAGATGTGGCCCTTCAACATGACCGCGACCATCGCCGGAACGAATGTCAGCGAGAGGACAAAGGCCGATGCAAGCGCCAGCATCAGGGTGATCACCATCGGCGAGAACATCTTGCCTTCCACGCCCTGGAACGTCAGGCACGGAACAAAGACGAGGAAGATGACCGCCTGTCCGTAGATCGTCGGGCGGACCATCTCCTTGGAGGACGCGATGGTCTCGTGCAGGCGCTCGCTCAGAGTGAGGATTCTACCTTCGGCATGCTGACGCTCGGCCAATCGTCGCAGTGAGTTTTCGACAATGATCACAGCACCGTCGATGATCAGTCCAAAATCCAGCGCTCCCAGGCTCATCAGGTTGCCGGAGATGCCCAGCTTGTTCATGCCGATGGCGGTGATGAGCAGGGACAACGGAATTACCAGTGCAGCAATCACTGCCGCACGCCAGTTACCCAGCAACGCGAACAGGATGACCACCACCAGCAGCGCGCCCTCCGTCAGGTTCTTGGCGACGGTCTTGATGGTCGCCACCACCAACTGCGAGCGATCCAGCGTCGGGACGATGCTCACGCCCGGCGGCATGGTCTTGCTGATCTCCTTGAGCTTGTCGCCGACGGCGGCGGCCACGGTGCGGCTGTTGGCGCCCACCAGCATCAGCGCGCTGCCCACTACCGTCTCGTAGCCGTTGCGACTGGCGGCACCTCGCCGCAGCTCGCCGTCGATCACCACCCGCGCAACATCACCCACCGTGACCGGAACACCGTTGCGGTTACCCACCACGGCCCGCGCGATCTCATCCACCGAACGGATACGGGCATCAGCTCGCACCAGATAGGATTCGCCAGAGCGCTGGATGTAGTCCGCACCCACCGAAAGATTTGCATCCTGCAGCGCGTTCGCCAGGTCGGTGTAGGAGAACCCATACTCAGCAAGCTTGGCTGCATTGGGCTCGACCACATACTCCTTCACATAGCCGCCCAGGCTGTCGACGTCAGCCACGCCCGGCGTCGTGCGCAGCTGCGGGCGCACGATCCAGTCCTGTACCGTGCGCAGGTACGCTAGGCGCGCCATGTCATCGGCCAGGCGATCGCCCTGATCGGTCAGGAACGAGCCATCGCTCTGCCATCCGGGCTTGCCATCGTTGCGTGGCGCGTCCTTGCCATCGGGGTGTGTGAACTCGACGCTGTAGTGGAATACCTCGCCCAGGCCAGTGGAAACCGGCCCCATCAGCGGCTCGGCGCCTTCGGGAAGCTGCGGCCGGGCCTGGGTCAAGCGCTCGGTGACCTGCTGGCGCATGAAGTACAGATCGGCACTTTCATCGAAGATGACCGTCACCTGGCTGAAACCGTTGCGCGAGAACGAACGCGTGTTGGCAACGCCGCGCAGGCCCGCCATCGCGGTCTCGATGGGATAGGTCACCCGCTTTTCCACTTCCACCGGGCTGAGCGTGGGGATGACGGTGTTGATCTGCACCTGCTTGTTGGTGATGTCCGGGGTGACATCGATCGGCAGCATGTTCAACTGCCAGGCACCGATGACCGAGATCACCAGCGTGATGAACAACACCAGCCAGCGGTGCCGCACGGCACCTGTAAGCACCTGTTCGATCATCACTCGTCTCCGCCGGACTTGTTCATTTCCGCCTTCACCAGGAAGGCGTTGCGGGTTGCTACGCGGGTTCCTGCGGAAACACCGGAGAGGATCTGCGCCATTCCACCACTACGCACGCCTACGAACACGGGCTGGGCGTTGAACCCCTTCTCCGTGCGCACGAACAGCACGTCTTTGCCATCGATGTTCTGCACGGCTTCTTCGGGAACGGACATGCCACCGGACTGCCCGGCTGACGCCACAAGGCGCACCTGCACGCCGTCACCGACGACAAGTCCGGCGCCAGCGTTTTCCGGCGTAATCACCACGGTTGCAGCTCGAGTCAATCCTCCCACCGCCGTCGCTACAGAACGGACCTTGCCTGATACCACGGTGCCGTCAGAGCGCACGATGGTGGCAGGATCACCGGAGCGGATCCGGCTGGTATCACCCGCGCGCACCGATGCCTGCACCTCCACGCCGTTCGAGCCGGTGACGCGATAGAGGGTGGCCTGTGGTTCAACGAATACACCCAGTGTGGCCTGGGAACTGCTGATGGTCCCGGCGATGGGGCTGACCACCGAAACGCTGCCGCCGCCATCGACGTTGGCGGTGCGAGCCACCAGCGCAGCCCGTTGCGCTTCGGCCTGTGCCGACAGGTAGGCAGCTTGGCTGGCTTCGGCCTCCTGCCGGGCAAGCACCCCCTGCGCCAACAGCGACTGGTCCCGGCTGGCGTTCTTCTGCGCCAGGGAAAGACCGGCATTGGCCACGCGCAGATCTGCTGCAATGCGTGCGCCATCAGGGCTGGCGACCCGTGCAAGGACATCGCCCTTGGCGACCTTGTCGCCCACCTGGCGAAGCACCTCGGTCACGTTGCCTGCGGCCCTGGATACAACCACGGCTTCGCCACCCGGAATGGCAACGACGGAGCCTGCTGCGCCAATGTTGGCTGCCACGTCGGCAGAGGTGACAGCCTCCACGGCAATACCGGCTGCTCCAAGATATGCATCGGGAATGGCAACGGCCTGCACGCCGCCGGTATCTTCAGCGGCAGTGGGCGCAGCGTCTGCCGGGGCAGGCGCGCTGGAGGACTGCGAAAGGCGGGCGATGCCGAAGCCTGCGCCAAGCGCCAGCGCGGCGACGCCGAGCATGCCCAGAGTATTCACGGAAGGGGTGTTTCGCTTCATTCAACGGTCTCCGAAGACGATCTGGCCATTGGCCATTGCAAGTGATGCGTAGGCACGGACCCGGGCAAGGCGCGCATCGACCACGGTCAGCCGCGCTTCTGTCAACGTGCGGCGGCTGAGCAGCAGTTCCACCAGGGGCGTGCGGCCGGCCTCGTACCCCAGACGGCCCATGCGGTAGGCCTCGGCCGCGGCTTTTTCACCCTCGGCAGCTGCCTCGAGGCCGCGTCGTGCCGCAGCCACCTGGGACAACGCGGTAGCGCGATCTGCCTGGCTCTGCAGGCGCGCAGCGTCCAATCGCGCCCTGGCCGCGTCGGTACGGGCACGGGCGGCGCTGATGCCGCCACTGTTGCGGTCGAACAGCGGCACGGACAGCGAAAGGCCCACGACCAGCGCGTCCCCACCTGCTGCAAAGCTGCGACGCCCTGCAGACACGCTCAGGTCCGGCGCACGCTTGAGCCTTTCGATACGCAGTTGGGCTTCGGTAGCGTCCACGTCCGCCTTGGCTGTCAGCACCGCCGTGGCATCGCCTGCGGTTGCGCCCACCGTTGGCCAGTCGCGCTCTAGAAGGGACTGGCCCACACCTGAGTACGTCTCGGTCTGGCCGGCCAGCACCGACAACTGCTCAAGAGCAGCCGTCGTCTCGGCATCGCGACTGGCAGCAGCCGATTGCGCCGCGCTCAGGCCGGCCTGGGCTTGGGCGGAACGAAGGCTGGCCTCTTTGCCAGCTTCCACCAGAGCCTTGGCCGCACGCAGGTCGCCCTCGGCGCGCTCCACATCCTCCTGCGCGATTGCCCGGCGAATCAGGCTGGCCTCGGCAGCGGCGTAGGCCACCGCCAGCGCTGCCGAGAACTCAACCTGCGCTTGGTGTTGCCGAGCTTCGGCCGCCTGCAGGCCCTTCTCGCCCGCCTGGATACGCGCGCTCCGCTGGCCGAAGATCTCCAGCGGCTGGGTTAGGGTGTAGGTCGTCTGGCGCTGGCTGCTGCCATTGCTTAAGGGTGCGTTGAGATTCTCGACAAGGCCGTCGATAGTGGGGTTGCGCAATGCTCTGGCCTGCCGGGCATCGCCGGCGGCCGCTGCGGTGTCGAAGCGCTTTTCCTGCAGGTAAGGCGATTGCGCCCTGCTCTGTTCCAGTAGATCTTCGTAGGTGGGCGCGTCGGCGGCCCACGCCACCGATGTGCCGAACAGCGCCAGCAGTGTCGACAAGGCAAGCAATGAGTACTTCATCCAGGGGTCCAGTGCAGTGATGCCGCATCAGCGGTCGTCTCATGCACTACGCGGCCTGTGTGCCGCTCCCCTCACATCTGGGAGATTTTTTTCTAACGACCCAACGCCGAGGCCAGTTTTGCCCGGGCGCGAAGTACGCGGCCTTCGATCGTTTTCAGGCTGATTCCCAGCGCAGCGGCCGCTTCAACCTGGGACAGACCGACGAATGCCGTCAGCACCAGTGCCTCGCGTAAGGCGGGATCGATGCTGTCGAGCACGCGCATCACGCTGGCGAGTTCAAGGCTGGAACTGGCGCTCTGTTCCGGGCCGGCCTGGTCCGATACCAGCGTCCGGCTCTCTTCATCGTCGATGGGCCGGGCCTTGAATAGGAAGTAACGCACGCGGCGGAAACGCTGGGTATCGCGAACCTTGTTGATTCCGATACGCATCAACCACGGAAGCACCGGGCGAGCGGGGTCATACTCAGCCAACGCGCGCCACGCCGACACGAACGTTTCCTGCACGACGTCGTCCACGTCGGTTTCCGGAACGCCCATGCCTCGCACCATCTGTGTGATGGCCGGCGAGTGCCTGCGCACCAGGCGCGCGAATGCCGCTGGGTCACCCGCAGCAGCTTCGACGGCCCAGTTGTTGTCTTCCTCGATCGTCACGCTCAGGCCATGCTTTCAAGGGGAATCGTTGCGCAGTGCGTCCAGCAGCGCCTTGTCGTAGGCAGCGCGGTGATCGGGCTTCAGCCCTGCACGCATCTCGAAGACGTGCTCCAGCGTGATACGCTGCAGATCACCCGCCGCACGCTCGACCTCCCTGCTTGCCGCCTCTACCTGCGGACTCCAGCGAGGATCGGCCGCAATGGCATCGGCAAGTTGACGGTTGGCGATTCGCAAGCGCGCCTCGATCTCGCCCCTGCGCGTCGCAAAGAGCTGCTCTTTGGCCTGCAGGATGTCCTTCTCCGAATTGTCCAGGGGCACCACGGCGTGCAGCCGTTCATGCAGGTCGCTGTGGCCAGGGTTGAGGTAGTGCCAGCCCCAGCCGATCCCCAGGGCGCAAACCACGCCGATGACCGCGCCGGCCAAGGTCGCCAAAGGCAGGCGCATGGCGGTTCCGATAGCCATCAGCGTTCCACCAGCAGGGCGTAGGGGGACATGGCAGACGGCGCCGCGACCCAGGTGGGCCGCGGGTTGGACTGGGTGACGAGGAATGCAGAGCCCACCCCGCCACAGGTCAGCACCGCAGACAACGCAGCACAGGTCACAGCGCGGCGGAGCTCGCGGCGTCCCGCCCACTTGGCAGGTGGCGGCTCCTGGGCCAGGCGGGCCAGCAGCGCATCGGTTCCCGCGCTGGCATCTGCGCGCGTTGCGTTTGCGGCTTTTGCAAGCCAGTCATCAAGGTTGTTCATCTGCAGATCTCCTCGTCCACATACTTCATACGGCTGCCAGGGCGGCTTCCCCTCGAACACTAGCAGTTGATGAACGTGGTTTCTGAATAGGCCTTCCGGGAGCTCTGCCCCAGCGGGATTCGTCAACGATGTCTGCTTTCGGCCATAAGCGATCGCCTAACCCGGGCTAGACACCGCCCTACTCTGCCAGCGGAGCGAACGATGCTTGGCTTGGCGTCCCCATGACTTTCTGGACAAGCTCGTAACCAGAAACCTCCTCGTACCGTGAGGGTATTCTTGCCTTTAGCCCATGGAGGCGCCGGTTTGCTGTCAATGCGAGCTGGTTGTAAGTGGTCGCTGTTACCCGTCCGCGCTGGGCTCCGTTGTATTCCAGGTTATTGACAGTTGGGATATTGGATGCGACCGAATGGCCGACCACGAAGGCATGGAAGAAAGGCCCACCCTGTATGCCTCCGCTGGAGACAAGTTCATCGACATACTCTGCCGCCTGATTCATTTCTTTGCGACCGATTTCAGAACGCCCTTTTTTCAACTCGATGAGCAGGACATCGCGCATCATCACGAGCTGATCCTTGCCGGTATCAAAACTTTCCGTCCCGACGATTGAGAGAGTGGCATCGGAGAGGACGACGATGTCGGGGCGCTTCGCAGCATTAGCAAAGGTCTGATTCTGCTTTCTCGCTTTGAATAGACTGGTGGCGACTGTTCGCAGGGTGTTGTTCGACGCATACTCCGAACTGTCGAACTCCGGCCCAAACAGCCAACGCGCCTGCGTCACGAGCGGATGAAGGGTATGCAACTCGTCAGCTTCCGGGTCGCCGCTGAGCTTCTCCATGGCGGCAATGATGGACAAACGACTGTCGATCTCATCCAGAACCGTGAGCGCATCCTCCACAGTCCACTGTCCTAGCAATCGATCCAGCCCGTCGATGTCGTGCTCATCCAGCTGCATCAGCTTGTCAAGGAAACTTGAACCGCTTCGTGCCTTCTGAATCTTGATAACCGCTTTGACGACCTTGTTGAGGGTCTCCGGCGGTATCCCTGGCTGGTCATGCACCACGGTCTTTGTGAACTGGGCTACTTCAAGCATGGATCGCCTAGGTAGCGTCCGCAGATCCTCTCGATTCTTGTAGAGCGCGTCTTCTGAGTTCTCCTCGATCAGGTGGGCCGACAACTTCTCGACCATTTCCTGGGCATACCCGTTGGCCGCTTCGAAAAGGTGATCAGTTCGCTCCGTAGTCTTGAACTTCGACCAGTCTGGTTCGATTTCGGAAAGCCACTCCGATCCGCACTCAATCACGAGGGCATAGCGCTTGGCAAAGCGCACCCGCCCATCCAGAACGACCATCGGCCCAACGGTCCAACTCGGCAGCCCGACCAACCGATTGCTCACCCAAAACGCTACGCCTTGGTAGCGGGTGGATTTCGCTGTGCGTGTTGTGTCCACCACATACGCCGTGACATCAAAGCCAGGTTCGACCTGAATCTTGCGTTCCTCCAGAAGGCCCTCATGCTCAGACAGCGGGACGGACTGGCCGTTCACCGAAACGACGAACTGCGGATCGTGCAGGAAGCGTCCTGACAGGACCGTCCTGATCCGATCTGGATCTGGGCGGTGGCGTTCAACCTCCACCAACAACCGGGTGCCATGGCCCGAACGGGTGGCTGTCTCATGGCTTTGGATGTAGAACGGCGACGGCTGATTTCGGGTCCCAATCACGAAGGTAGAAAGAACGCCATTTGTCCAAGTTTCGACCGTGTAATGATCAGAAAAGCACAACAAGCCATGGCGACCAATACCGTTGCGTCCGAAGGCCATGCGTACCCAATCGTCGCGTTCGGAAGGAAACTGGACGTTCGCCCCTTGGCTTCGATGCCTGTTGTATCCCAAGGTCATCCAGCGCTTGCGAAACTGGTCCTCGGTCATCCCGTGGCCATCGTCTTCGACCGACAGCATGCCACTTGTTTCCTCGGGGATGATCACGGCAACCCTGGCAGCCCCTGCATCCCACGTGTTGGCCACCAGCTCAGTGAGCGCCATATCTGGGTCATAGCCAATCCGCCCGAGTGACCGCAGCACGTAGTCTTCCTCAAAGAGAGCTTGGTTGGCTGCCTTGCCCTTCTTGGCCATGGGAATATCCGCTAAGTGCTTGATCGGTAATATGTGCAAGACTATGCCGCCTTCCGCCGAGTTTGGCAAAAAGCTAAGCCCAGCCCATCTCACCTGCCGCGACGCCAGCCGACGCGTGTGCTATTGCCGGAGCGCCGTTCAATCCCTCGCCCGCTCCGCTTGACCCACTTGGTAATCTCCGTCAGCACGCCGACCAGGAATGTGCCGTATAGACAGCCACTGAGCTAAGCGTCCGCTTTCGGCCAGAAGCGGATATCAGAGTTTCACGTCAGCAGCCCAGCTGCACCCGCTCAGCTGATGCGCTTTGGGCTGGTTCCCGCGGGACGTTGAGCACAATCGGTATCGGCGCCAGCCCAAGCGCTCCTCCGGACTGTCCGGCCTCGCCCCCGCCCAAGCCGCTTTTCCAATGACCTCACCCATCCAAATAGAGTCAAATAGCGCTCCGAAAGCGGTTCGGTTCCGACCAGCAGCGCAACACGCGTGACCGAGCAATGCCTGGCCCAAGGCTCTGGGAACCTATAGCGAAGACGGTGCGGCCGACGATCAAGCACGCTACCGTTGCCCAGAATGCCTGAGCATCCAGCGGAGAGGGCACCGAGGGAAACGAGCTACACGCTCGAAGTACGACGCCAGCGAACAGCACGACCGCCAACGATTGAATTCCGGTCAGTGCAAGGGCGACTCGGAACGCGAACCATGTGCTTTCGGGCACTCACGCGCGCATCCATTATGGCTGTGAGCCCGTGTTGGTGATGCTTCGCTGGGACGCCTGGTGGGACGACCACAAGCGTGTGCATCGCATCCGCAAGGAAGAAGGCGCTTTTTACGGCGTCGCCGGCAACCGATCAAGGTGGTCACGACACCCAATACTCTGTAGGACATTCACTGTCCCCAGTGACGCCCTGTTCGATGGACGTCGCTTCCGGCTACTAGAGGTGCTGGATCGCCCGCACCACACCAACAGCAAAGGGCTCTCACCCATACCACCGGCGCCCCTGCACAAGCAGTTCATCCCAGCCCCATCCCTTGGTGGGCGAGTACACCCAGTTTCGGAGCCTTCTCAAGCTGCGAAGCAAGTGCGCTACGAACCCGGCTAAGCAGGGCTTTCCCTTCGGAGCTTTCTATCGCCGCATCACCAAAAACCTCCAGTTCCCGGATGAGCTCGCCAATCTCCAAGGTCCCGCGGTTCTCGGCATCCGAGGCCATTTCCTGATAGGCCCAGTCAATGTAGTCCCACATGCTAGTAGGATTGGAGTGGCCGCTTAAAGAAGCCACCTGTGCGAGTACCGTTGCTGCTGCCTCAACGCCAAGAATCCCAATGTTTCGAAGCCTCTTGATCCGATCGATGACCTGAAGAGTTATGTACCTGTGTCGAAGCATATGAGCCGTAGCGCGCTCTGAAACTCCGGCAAGCGCCCGCAGATCCGAGAAAGTCTGGCTCACCGTTGCAGCAGCTAGCCTTGAACCGCTCTGAGAGCAGAAGACCCAACCCTTGTCGCGACTCCCCCGTCCGGACTTGGTATGGCGGCGCATATGCATTTCCCGTTGCACCCTGATGTACTTCATGACCTCCTGCAAAGTTAGTGCGGGAACAGGAACCAGACGTATAGGGTTCCCCCTCCTCTTCGAGGTCCGCACCTTCAGCATGCCATCACCCTTCGATGCATCAAGTACATCGGTGACCCTGATCCAAACAAGCTCTTCGCGCCTGATCCCGGTATCCGCGAGTATCAGGAGCATCGCGCGATTGCGACTCTTTACAAAGGTGCGCTTCGCGCTTCGCTCGCACTGCGCCAGGAGTCGGCGAAATACCTCAAGAGGCATTGGTCGTACGACTCGCTTTGCACCACTTGGAAGCATCGCTGCATGCCTGTCCGAGGACACCCGGTCCAGCCGTTTCGTCCTCACCACGCGCCTTTCAACCGTGATAATCGCCTGCTCACCAAGCCGGCCGATCTGGGAAGGGCCGAGACTTATACATTCGGCCCAGCCAATGAAAGCGAGAACACGTGAGAGGATACGATTGATGTGCCTTGCGCTGGACTCATCCCGAACCACCAGCCAATCAGCAAACTCGATCAGATGATCATCATCGATCTCTCTCAGCTCCAGGCGACGCAAGTACAGAAATCGTACCAGCAGGCTTAGCTCACTCGCATAGGTGGATATCGTACCTACCGTCAGCCCAAGGCGTCGGCAATGAACTAGGTACGCATTCACTTCCCAGCAAGAACGGCCGTTTGGGAAGAACACCACCTTCATGCCTCCTGCGGCGCCCCTATCGAGGAACGAGGTGACGCGTCCAACCCCCGGTAACCGGAATTGATTGCTGGCCCTCCTACACAAACCACCATCAATCTTCACTTCACTACCCGCAGGGAGCTAGAGCCGCGGTACCGATCGAAGTGTCGCTTTAGCTCATCGGCTGCGACCTCCGATCCAAGAGCCAGCCTCTTGAAGCGTTGCACGAGATCACTGTACCTAGCGGTCATGTCCAGAACAGCATCCTCCAGCCAAGCCTCATCTTCCTGCTGTGCAACAGGCTTCCTCGCGGCCCCCAGAAGCTCTCCGATGGCACGCCTAAACGCTTCCATCCCGCCTGGGTACAGCGATTCCACATTGTTCCTGAGTGTTCGAACCGACATCGGAAAGATGCCTCGAGCCTCATCATTCATCCCGGCAAGATCACTCATGCGTCTAAAGAGATCACTATGCTCTTCAAGAAGGGACCCAACTGCCACCGCCTCGTCCAGGATGGCGATGATGCCCCGAACACTCCGTTCAGCACGAAGCTGCTTGTCCCGCACACCCGCAGCTACCTGTCCTTTACTGAGCCTTGGCATCATTCCCCTCTGTGCGAAATGAGGATTGTGAACGTACTACGATCGCCGGTTGTAATCTGAATCGGCTTGACACTGATCTTTCGCTCCTCAGAGAGCATCTCCAGATACTCCAAGACATCATCATGATCGAGAACAGCGAGATCGTCGCTTCCGAAGTGCTCGAGAAGAAGCGTCTTCAATTTTTGGGCAGATTCCGAGCCATCACCTGAGTTCACAGCCGCCATCGCCAAACAGGCTTCTGCATGACTGATCTCCTTGCCCGTCATAGACTCCTTCACGTATCTCCAAGTCTCCTCGACATCATGATGACCCATGAGCCACGCGAGCGCAGGTAGAGATGACTCTTCCCCCTCCGAATGAAAGAATGTCATAGCAAAGCTCCTTCGCAGTTGATGAGGCTCAAGCACCCATCGCTTTCCGTCGGGGCCACGGAGATCAAAGTAGTCACTTATGAGCTGGAGAACGACGCGCGGATGATTCTCACTGAATGGCCTGATGCCCTGCATTCCGACGAAGAACATCACGCGATCATCCAGCAACGCATCCTCCCTGGGCATCACCCGAAGTAGTTGCGTCCTGAGATTGTTCATGATCGATATCGCCATGGCAACGATACGTGGCACAGGCTTGTCAAACCTCGGCCTCTCGTTCCCTTCCCCCCGCTTTGCCTGGTGAATCGTCAAGTGGTAGCGACCATCAGATGTCAGGAGCGCATGCAACCCCATGTCAATGATCTCGGATCTCCTTGCACAAGCAAACAAGGCCACAAGTCCAAAGCAAACTCCTAGATGGATTCGGATCAGTCCGAGAACCAAAGGGAACAACCGATAGGGTTCCAAATCACAGTACCTGTCATCCCCTCTCTCCCTGAAACGCTGGGAAACGAACCTCGAACAGCGTACTAGTGGACCGGTTTCAATCAGCGCTTCCGCATCCTTCAACAATGCAGTTGGCGACCGGTGGCCAAGGTCACCACTTTGGGCGATTTCATCAATCAACCCTGCAAGGTGAGCCTCCAATGCAGGCGCCTCCTCAAGCATCCACGCACACGCTGACCTAACAAACTGCCTACAGACGGTCGGTGGCAATGTCGCCGTGCGGCCCGACTGTTCTCTGCGAAAAGGTCGGCAAGCATCGCGAACCTCGCGAACATTGCTCAAAGCCCACGCGCTCAGGCTCTGGACGGAGTGCGAGGCCTGAGCCAGTAGCGGAAAGATATCCGCATAGCCGCTGGTGGTACGAGCGCCGCGGCTTAAGTCGCGTTCTCCTCGGTACCCGTACTGGGTCAGATGGCTCCGAAATGCGGGACTACTGCGCAGCCTCTGCCAGTCCACCGATATAGCCGCGCCAATGGCGACCAAACTCAACTGGTTTGTTTCCGTCAAACCAAAGTGGTTCCTAACCTCATCCGCGTCTAACCGTTCCAACGGAATCTCAGCCGAAAGGTAAGAGCTAAGCCGCTCAATGAACCGCCCCGTCCCGCAAGACCCCGCCTCAGCATAGGACTCCATGAATGCCTCTACGTCGTCCAGATGAGCGACTAGGAGTCCGTCACGCAGGAACTTCTCTTCGTACTTAAGGGCCAAGAACTCTGCGAAGAGAAACAGTGCGCCGTGAACTGATCTGAGCGACCGGGTTGATCCACGGACCTTCGCTACGGCGATGATCAACGCCTTACATTGTTCACAGATAACTGCGTGAGATGATGTGCTCAATCGTCCCGTTGGTAGCAGTAGATCCCATCTCAGAACCTGCCCACCGCGACTCTTCTCACCGACTTGGCGCAGATCTCTCTTTCCCGTCTCAACTCTCCATACAGATTCGTGGACCGCGGATTTCAGCCACCACGGACGCACTAATGGGCTCAAACCGGTTTGGGTCCGACTGAAGAAGGACAGGACCTCCGAGGGAAGTTGAGCCATCACCGGATCTCCGGCAGCCGAATGCGAGAAATGATGACAGTCTTTCTAGCCAATGCACACTCGACAAGATCAGTGATCTCAATCAATGCCGGGGGCAATGGCGCAGTCAGCGCATCCACAAAGTCTCTCCAGAATCGCGGGGCAACTCCGGTCCGGAGATCAGGTCGATCCAGGAAGGTCGCACTGGCGCTTTCCAAGCGATCCCGGTAGAGCATTGCAACCGCCAGCGCATCAGGATCCTTACAGAGGATCAGTCCCGCGCCAGGAGAAGCGGCCTTGTACACACGGCGGGGAACCTGAGCTTCAGCAGCCTCGTCCGCGCTACCCGAGAGGAACAGGTGGAGGTCCTCAACCGTCGAGAAATCCGACACTTCAAGAAGCCGCTCGTGATCAGAAAATGCTTGAACGATCAGTCTGTTCTGGTGCCGCCTAACCTGCCTCTCAAACAAGGCGATGCGAAGGGCATTTGGGACGTAGTGCCCCAAGGTCGTCTTGACCGATCGGTGGCCAAATATCCTCGCCGCTACGACAAGATCACCATCTGCCTCAAGGAACTTTAGCACTCCGGAGTTCATTCGTAGATTCTTGTAGGTGAGCTTCTCTCTCCATGGAGCGAGCTCGGCATGGCGCTCCCCGAAGTTCGTTGCCCGGGTGACCATGCCGGCTCCCCTGACACTGCGCCAAGCTTCAGATGCACCAAGTGCATTCAGGAACGCTTTCTCCGAGAAGGCTTTCAAACGGTAGTCGAGGCTACTGATGCCAATCCAAAGATGGTTTGCATCCTTCCTTCTCCCTTCCTGGATCATCCGAGTACGTACGGGCTCGGTCCACTCGAAGACCTTCACAAGAACTCGCTGGGCAAGAGGCGAAAGCTCCACACTCTTCTCCTCACCCGCACGCAGCTTCTCCACGCTAAAGCGAATACCCCCTTTTCCGACAAGACCATCGGAGGAGATGTAGGTTCCACCATGACGATCCCTTTCTATCCTGGCCCTGTACAACGCCACCGGGTTAAGAATCGGGTGTTCAATGAGTAGGATCAGTATGCAGACCGCCGCCTGCTTGCTACTCATGATGCCAAGGTATGGCAGGAGCTCGTTCTTTCCGAACGAAGAAACGAAGTCCCAGATTCTGCTAGACCCATCTAAGATGGATGCCTTGCTCGACTTCACATCGAATTTGCGTCGCTGCCTAGGAATCCCGCCCATATCAAAGACGCATATCCCCAAGGCAATCCTGAGACCCTTCTCATATCGCTCTTGATTCAGCAGGTGCCCCCAGTTCTCTCGGGAGAATCCGCCTCGGCGATGCGCCTTAAGCTCATGTAGTGAACCTACATCGAAACGGCTAATTTCAGCCAAGCCTCTCTCTCGTTGAGCCACGAACTCCTCGAAGTCCTTCACTGCGCAGCGGAGAATCGTGTTTACTGCCTTCCCAAGTTTTTCCTGATAGCGATCTAGGTACTCTGCACTTCCATCAACGATTGAGATCGACTCGAAGAGATTGTCGTTGTATGAGTTCTGTGCCGAATTCAAAGTCTTTGGGGCGTTGTTCAGGCACACTGGTGAGTTTGCAGCATGCTCCCTATCCGCAATGATGAGCGCGCGAGGCGGAGCGGAGATGGCAGCCAATTTCGATTCGACGAAGTTGATTGCACCGGTCTGAACAAGACAGGGGATGAATCGAACAAAGCTGGTCCACTGATTCGTGATCGTAGTTAGCGCGACTCCAACCGCCGCTCTGGCCGCGTAGAACTCACCCCGAAGATCAGACAATTGCGCGACCAAGGCAGCGGAACTCATTCGACGACTTGGAGCCGACCACCCCCTTCTTGCACCGAGGGCCTGCCAGAACTGAAGGACGCAGCGAACCGAGTACGTGTTCTGGGCCGCGACGTAGCGCCTTGATAGCTTGACAATTGCATCGACAAATGCGGCTTGACCGCGAGGTCCGATCCAACTCCGAAGAAATGTGAAGTCAATCGACGCTACTCCATGCGCCCGACCGATCGCCCTTACCGTGATCCAAAGTCCGTCCGGGCCCGTTTGGACCTCGCCGACACTCTTCTTCTTTCTAGTTGCCATGCAATGTGAGCTACCGTGGTGAGCAGAGCTAATTTGCCGCACCTTATCTTTTTTCCCAAGCACTATTCCTCACAAAACATCTGGATGAACCCTTGCCCGTGTGGCTGGGCCGGTGACCGCAGCAACCGCTGCCTGTGCAGTGACGAGCGCATCAACCGCTATCGCGCGCGGGTATCCGGCCCGCTGCTGGACCGCATCGACCTGCATATCGGCGTGACGCGCATGGATGCGGTGGAGCTGCGCGAGAGCACGCCGCTGGGTGAGCCCAGTGCATCGGTACGCGCACGGGTGGAAGCCGCGCACGCCCGGCAGCAGGCGCGTGGCGGGCTCAATGCCCATCTGCCACCGGCGGCGCTGCGGGCGTGCACGAAGCTGAGCGAGGCCGATCAGGATCTGTTGGAGCAGGCGATTGAGCGTCTGCAGCTTTCTGCGCGGGCGATGCACCGGATTCTGCGGGTGGCGCGCACGATTGCTGATCTGGCGGGTTGTGAAACGATCCAGACGGCGCATCTGGCTGAGGCGATCGGTTACCGGCAGTTGGATCGGGGGAAGCCCTAGGAGCACCGTTCGGAGTGGTCGTTGGTTGAGTCGACCGTTGGTCGACTCACGCGCGAAGCGCGGCCTTCTGTGAAGTAGATGCAAAGAGCGGTCGACTAACAGTCGCCCCCACCAAGGGCAGGCATCAGGCTGCGGAATGCAACCGTCCCCGCTTCGCCAGCAACGCCACCCGACGGCTGACCAGCGCGTGCAGCTCCGCCAGCTCCGACGCCCGGTCAGCCGTCATGTTCCCGCCGAACAACACCCGCGACAACGCCGCCTCGTCGCTGTCGTGCGGGTGCCGCCACCGGTCCCGGTACACCTTCTGGCACACCAGCCAGGCCAGCCGCAGCCCCCCACCGGGCAACGGACGGACCACGCGCTCGTAGACGTGCCAGAACTGGTACTCGGCCTGCAGGTCGATCACAGGCGCCACGGACAGCGCCTGCCGGGGCCGTCCTGGGCCCCGGATGCCGAACAGCGGGGTTCGCGGGTTGTACTGAGCCATGCCGACAGCATGACCCAGCAACATTGTGGGAACCTTGCGTCGCCGCCAGAAAATCCCTGTTGATTGCGCAAGGCGGGTTTGTGGGCGGATCTGGGCACCTGCCTGGGGACCGCCAGGTGCATCCACGCATGGCGTGGATCTACTTAGAACGCCATCGAGGTGCTGAACATCAGCTGCCGGGGGGCGCTGCGCTGCAGGGTCTGGTAATCCCCCGAGAACGACGAGCCGGCGATGGTGGCGGTGCCGATGTTGTGGCGGTTGAACAGGTTGCTCACGTCCAGCCGCAGCTCCAGGCCGGGCACGGCGCTGTCCGCACCGAAGCGGTAGGCGGCATAGGTGTTGACCTGCCAGAAGGTCGGCACGCGGATGTCGTTCTCGTAGGTGAAGGGCTGGCGCAGGTAGGAGGTGCTGGTGGCACCGAAGCGCCAATCACCGAAATGCGCCGACAGGTCGCTGACCAGCGAGATCTGGGGATAGCCCGGCTGGGCGTTGCCCTTGATCGGGTACACCGTGTCGCCCACCACGAAATCGCTGTCGTAGTACGAACGGGCCACGGCCACGCCCTGGTAGAACTGCAGGTGGTCGGTCAGGTCGGCGGTGATGCCGAGGTCAGCGCCGATCACGTGCATCTTCGGCATCAGCCGCACCGTGTTGATCTGCGCGAACTGCGTACCGATGGCGGCCGACAGCAGGCGGTTGCGGATGTCGTTGTAGAACACGTCGCCGGTGATCGTCAGCCGGTCGAAGCGATGCGACGCTCCCACGGTCAGGTTCCAGTTCTTCTCCGGGCGCAGGGTGCCGGCCACGCGGTCGAACTCTTCCTGGTCGGTGATGGTCCACGCCGAGGCGGTGTAGCCGATGTTGCCGCGCTGAGCGACGCGGTAGCCGTTCATGGTGTTGGCCAGGTCGATGAAGGCATCGGTGGATTCGGTCGGGCTCCAGAACAGGGAGACATGCGGCAGGAAGTTGCTCTTCGCGCGAAGCGTGCCGTTCACCGGCCGGTCCTTGGCATCGCCGAGGCCGCCGCCGCTGGTGCGGAAGTCCACGGCCTTGAAGCCGACACCCAGCTTCAGCGTGTCGTTCAACACGATGTCGTCCTGCAGGTAGAACTGGCGCGAGCGGGTCACCCAGCTCGATGCGTTGTCGGTCTTGAACGCGGGGCCGTACACATCGAACGGGCCGGTGGCCTTCAGCGGCGGGCCCTCGCCCAGCAGCGGCTGCTGGTACCACTCGGTCTTGGCCGCGGCCTTGCTCTTCTCCTGCCAGACGCCAGCAGTGAAGGTGTGCGCGCCGGTCTCGAACTGCAGGTTGACCATGCCACCCAGCCGATTCACACGCGGCGTCTGCACCTGTTCGGAGAACGGCGCACCGTTGGGCGACGGCACGGTCGGGTCGGTCAGCGTGGCCTGGGTGTGGCTGTTGGCGTTGTACAGCTGCACGTTGCCGCTCAGCGCCGGGGTGATCTGGAAGCGGTGGTTGATCGAGGACACGCGGTCGCGGGTGATCTGGCCGGTGTCGTACGGGATCAGTTCGGACAGCTCACCGCAGGTGTAGGCGCCGCAGGACTTGTCCGCATTCTCCGGCGAGGCCACGTACCACGCCCACGCATAATCGGGATAGAAGATGTCGGCCTTCCAGCCCAGCTTGCGGATCATGTCGAAGGAGATGTTGTTGTAGCCCCAGACCTTGGCCTTGCTGTCAGACAGGAACACGGTGAAGTCGCCCCAGGCGACGTCCTGCTGCAGCTTCAGGTCGCCGCGCAGGAAGTTCTGCGTGCCCTCGCCCTGGTACTTGTCGGCCGACACCCGCTGCAGGTCGACCAGCACTTTCGGGCCATGCTCGCCGAGCTGGCCGCTCTGCCCGGATACGGTGGTGACCAGCGTGTTGTTGCTGCCCACGCCCTGCTTCACGCGCAGGCTGGGCGTGTCCTGCAGGTCGCGCAGACGATATTCCAGGCTGCCGCCGTTGACGCTGCTGGAGAACACGCTGACCGGTGCCCCACCGGGGCTGACCGTGATCGCGCCGATGCCATCGGGCACGCCCACGTTCACCACACTGGTACCGGTGAGCGAGAGGAAGCCGTTGTCGTTCAGCGGCACGCCTTCGAAGGTGATGCCCATTTCGTTCATGCGGAAGCCGCGCACGAACAGGCTGGTGGCCGAGATATCCAGGCCAAGGCCATCGGTGGCGGTGTAGCTGGCGCCCGGCACCTGCTTGAGCATGGCCAGGCCATTGTTGCCGGTGACCATCGCGTCGAGGTCTTCGGCCTTGATGATGTAGCGGTTGGGACCGACCACCTGGGTGGGCGCAACGGCGGCGCCGCGCGGGGTAGCGATGACCTGCAGGGCGTTCAAGGTGGTGGGGGTGTCATGTGCTGCGTCGTGAGTCTCGGCGGCGTACACAGGTGCGGTGATGGCCGTGATGATGGCCAAGGCGAGGCGCGTCGTGGGTGGGGTGTTCATCGGCAGATCCAGGTGCAGGGAGAGAGCGGCGCAGGCGCACGCCCAGCGCGTTGCAGCACCGGTGTCGGCGCCCTGGCTGGCGATGCGATTGCGTTGAGGGAGCGACGGCGCAGTGCGCGCCGGTCAGCAGACGAAGACGATCATCTGCCGTGGGATTCGATGGGGTGATTTCGACGTGCGAAATTCTTGCATCGCAGTGCCGCATTCGCCATTGCGCGGTGGTACAGCGCGGATGGCGATGGGGATGGGTGGGTTATACGTGGGTATAGCCTGGGTCGGCGCATACGGTGCGCGTGTGCCAACCAAGATTGGCACCTACCGAGGCGGACGGGACCCGGTAGAGGCCGACCTTGGTCGGCGCTTGCCGTCTGCGTGTGCCAACCAAGGTTGGCACCTACCAGGGCGGATGGGACATGGTAGAGGCCGACCTTGGTCGGCGCATACGGTGTGCGTGTGCCAACAATGGTTGGCACCCACCAGGGCATAGGGACGCGCGGTTACTGCAGGACGAAACGCTCGATCGCGCGCGCCACGCCTTCGTCGGCGTTGCTGGTGGTCTCGAACCGCGCCACCGCCTTCACCGCGTCGATGGCATTGCCCATCGCCACACTGGTACCGGCGTACTGCAGCATGGTCAGGTCGTTCTCCTGGTCACCGATGGCCATCACGTTGGCACGGTCGATGCCCAGGTGTTCGGCCAGCTTCTGCAGGCTCGGCCCCTTGCCGGCGCGGTGGTCGAACACTTCCAGGAAGAACGGTGCGCTCTTCAGCACCGCGAAGCGCTCGGTCAGCTCGGCGGGCAGGCGCGCGATGGCGGCATCCAGCACGTCGGGCGCGTCGATCATCATCAGCTTGATGAAGGACATGGACGGGTCCATGTCGGCCACGCGGCGGTACGACAGCGGCATCCGCGAAAGATGCGAGTCGGCCACGGTGTAGTAGCTGATGTCCTGGTTGGGCGTGTACATGCGCTGGCTGTCCAGTGCCTGGAAGTGCACGCCCAGGTCGCGGGCCACCTGCTCGCAGAACAGGAAGTCGTCGAAGCTGAGCGGGTACTCGACCACGGTTTCGCGCGTGCCGATGCGCTGCACCAGGCCGCCATTGCAGGCGATGCAGTAGTCGTCGTCGCCGGCGATGTCCAGCTCGTGCAGGAACGGTGCCAGGCCCGGAACCGGGCGGCCACTGGTCAGCACGATGTGCACGCCCAGCGCGCGCGCCTGTGCGATCGCCTGCTTGGCCCGCGCGGTGAGGGTGTGGCCGGGGTCCAGCAGGGTGCCATCCATGTCGATGGCGACCAGTTCGATGGTCGATTGCCTGCGGCCCATGTCCATTGCGTTCAACTCGTGCGGGGCACGCCAGTTTACCCCCTCATGCCCGGTTCACCTCTTTGCCCACATTGGCCGGGATACTGCGGGAGCCTGTGCGTCCCCCACCGCAGGACGGCCCGCTGACCGCCCTTCCCTGGAGAACCTTGCGACGCATGACCTACCGTGCCCCCGAAACCAACGACAGCGCGCCCCTGGCCGAGCAGATCGAGCAGATGATCGACGAGCTGCCCGGTGAGCAGGTCAGTATCGGCACCCTGCTCAGTGCGCTGGGCGACGAAGGCCTGCTGCTGATCGTGATCCTGCTCTCGGCCATCTTCATCATTCCGGTGTCGATTCCGGGGCTGAGCACGGTGTTTGGTGCCTCGATCCTGCTGATCGGCCTGAGCCGCGTACGCAACCGGCCGCTGTGGGTGCCGCAGAAGCTGGCGCGCCGTGAGATCGCCACCGACAAGCTGAAGGCCAACCTGGGCCGTGCGCTGAAGTGGGTGCACCGCATGGAGCGCCTGTCGCGACCGATGCGGCTGGCGGTGATGGTGCGCTCGAAGAAGATCATGCGCCTGAACAACCTGATGCTGGTGTTCGCGACCCTGCTGCTGATGGCCCCGGCCGGGCCGATTCCGTTCAGCAATACCTTGCCGGCACTGGCGCTGATGTCGTTTGCGATTGGCTTCATCCAGCGCGATGGTGCGGCGGTGGCCGCTGGGTACGGCTTTGTTGTGGCCACGGTGGTGTATTTCGGCGTGCTGCTGGGTGGCGTGGGGTTCGCTGCCGAATCGGTGTTCAGTGGATTCCGCGCTGCGCCTTCGGAAATGTAGAGCCGAGCCCAGGCTCGGCGGCTTATGGCTTTTTGTAGAGTCGAGCCATGCTCGACTGCTGCTGGCAAAAGCAGTCGAGCATGGCTCGACTCTACAAGGGCCAGATCCAAAGCAGTCGAGCAAGCTCGACTCTACAAGGCTACTTGGCAGACACCCGCCACACCACGTCGCCCACGTCGTCGGCCACCAGCAGTGCGCCCTCGGCATCCATCGCCATGCCTACCGGTGCGCCCATCAAGGTCTTCTCGTCCTTGGAGGCGAAGCCGCTGACCACGGTCTGCGGCCGCCCGGTCGGCTTGCCGTCCTTGAACGGTACGTAGACCACTTCGTAGCCGCTCAATGGTGAGCGATCCCAGCTGCCGTGCTCGCCGATGAAGGCGCCGCCGTGGAACTGCGCCGGCAGTGCCTGGCCGGTGTAGAACAGCAGGCCCAGCGGCGCCACGTGCGAGCCGATGGCGTAGTCCGGCGTGATGGCTTTCGCCACCAGGTCCGGCCGCTGCGGCTGCACGCGCTCGTCCACGTGCTGGCCGTAGTAGCTGTAGGGCCAGCCGTAGAAGCCATCTTCCTTCACCGAGGTGAGGTAATCCGGCACCAGGTCGGCACCGATCTCGTCGCGTTCGTTTGCCACCGCCCACAGCTTCCCGGTGCTCGGCTCCCAGTCCAGTCCGGTCGGGTTGCGGATGCCCGACGCAAAGATGCGGCTGCCACGGGTGGCGACGTCCACTTCCAGCACCACCGCGCGGCGGTACTCGACGGCCAGGCCGTTCTCGGTGATGTTGCTGTTGGAGCCCACGCCCACGTACAGCTTGCTGCCATCGCGGCTGGCCAGCAGTTCCTTGGTCCAGTGGTGATTGATGGTGCTGGGCAGGTCGGTGAACTCACGGCCCTTGTCGGACATGCGGGTTTCACCCGGCACGTAGTGGTACTGCACGATGTTGCCGGTGTTGGCCACGTACAGCGTGTCGCCGATCAGCTGGATGCCGAACGGCGAATGCAGGCCTTCGATGTAGACGTGTTGGGTCCAGGTGTTCGTTCCCGGCGTGCGGCGCAGCAGGGTGACCCGGTTGCCGCCCTTGCCGGCCTTGCCCGAGCGCGCCTTGACCTTGCCGGCGATCCACTGCTTGGGCGTGGTGACCGGTTCTTCGCCGGGGCCATTGCCCTCCACCACCAGCACATCGCCGTTGGGCAGGGTCAGCAGACGCCGCGGATGCAGCAGGTTGGCGGCGATGCGTTCGATCTTCAGGCCTTCGGCCACCGTGGGTGACTGCCCCTCGGCCCAACCCACGCCGCGCGGCACCTGCATCGGCGGCATCAGGAAGTTCTTCGGTGCCGGCAGTGGTGGCTTCGCACCGGATTGGTCGGTGGGGTGGTACTCGGCCTTGCCGGCACAGGCCGACAGGGTCACGGCCAGCGCCAGCGCGGCCACGGTGGGCAGGATGTGCTTAGCCATGACGGCCTCCCTGCAGCACCGGCGGCTGCAACGACAGCAGGATCAGGCCCAGGGCGATCAGGGCCACGGTCAGCGCCGACAGGATCGTGCCCGGCACGGCAACGGCATACGCATCGCGGCTGTGCACGAAGGCGTTCCAGATGGCCAGCACCACCGCGACCAGGTTGAGGAAGAAGTCGATGCGGTCGATGCGCGTGGCGGTACCGTTGCGGCGCCAGACCGCGAACAGGTTGATCAGGCGCGGAATGATGGCGATCAGCAGGCCGAAGGTGATCAGCCAGGCGGCGGCCTTGCCCCACATCACCTCGGCGCTGTTGAGGTAGATCGCGTCGAAGATCAGCGCGCCGACGAAGAAGCCGAAGGGTATCGGGTTCAACAGGCTGAACAGCGTGGTGCCGAGGCCGCGATGGGCCTGGGCCAGAGGGTTGACCATCATCGTGCTCCGATGCGGAAGGGTGCACGGGCTGTAGTAGCACAGCCGGATGTGAGGGCGCGCGATGATGCCGGGTAGATCCACGCCATGCGTCGATACGCGTGCCAACCAAGGTGGGCACCTACCAGATGCGGGCCGCTGCAGTCGTCATTACCCCACGGCATAAGTGTTTGTGACGCAATCGGCACATCTGCAGATTGGGAGTGTGAAGAGGTAGGGGGTTGTTCGTTGTGTCGCGTTTGGCTCGTTGCGATGGGGCAGTTCCGCCCCGCCGTCCTGCCATGCCGATTCACAACAGAAGGATTCGTGTATGAAGCGACACACGCAACGCTCCGCGCCACCGCGCTCCGCGCGCCTGGCCCTTGCCACTGCCCTGGTGCTGGGCAGCCTGGCCGTCACCGCCCAGGCCCAGCAGGCCGATCCGCTGGCCGGGCGTCAGTGGCATCTGCTCAACACCGGACAGACCGTACTGGGCGATACCCTGCCGGTGGCTGGCAACGATCTGAACGTGGATGGCCTGTTCCGCAATGGCATCCGTGGCCAGGGCGTCACCATCGCCATCGTCGATGACGGCCTGCAGATCGCACACCCGGACCTGGCCGCCAACGTTGCGGCGGTCGCCGGCAAGAACTTCGCCAACCAGAGCAACAACCCTTCACCGTCCAATCCGGACCGCGACAATCACGGCACCATGGTCGGCGGCATCGCCGGTGCAGTAGGTGCCAACAACCTGGGCGTGCGCGGCGTCGCCTCGGCGGCCACCCTGAAGGGCTTCAATTTCCTGGCCTCCAATGCCCAGGGCAATTCGAACTCCAACATCGAGTACTCGTGGTGGGATGGCGCCGAAGTGGCCGACGTGGGGGTCTTCAACAACAGCTGGGGCTCCAGCCCGGGCAACCCCAACCTGCCGCTCGCCTATAGCCAGAACGACATCGCCGCCTATGAGCAGGCCATGTCCGGCACCCGTGGCGGGCGCGGTGGCATCTACGTGAAGGCCGCCGGCAACAATCACAACAACGGTGCACGCTCGGATGGCACCGACATCTGCTCGGCAGACACCAAGAACCGCAACACGGGTTGCATCCCGGCCGGTCGCGACCCGCGTAACAACCTGTTCAACGTGATCACCGTTGCCGCCGTGCGCGCCGATGGCGTGCGCTCTTCCTACTCGTCCACCGGCTCGGCGCTGTGGGTGTCCGGCTTCGGCGGTGAGAATGGTTGGCAGCGGCAGGTCGTGCCGGGGCAGCTGGCGATCCGCTACGATCCGGCCATCCTCACCACCGATGTCACCGGCTGCGCGCAGGGCAGCAACAAGAACACGAGCCTGCGCAACACCTTGGACGGCGACCAGTCTGCCATCGACAGCACCTGCAACTACACCGGCAAGATGAACGGCACCTCGGCGGCCACGCCGATGGTGTCGGGCGTGGCGGCACTGCTGCTGGAGACCAACCCGAACCTGTCCTACCGCGATGTGAAGTACATCCTGGCCACCACCGCCACCCGCACCGATCCGAACCGGGCAGCGGTGACCCACTCCGACGGCCGCGTGCTGGTGCCGGGCTGGACGGTGAATGCCGCCGGCCGTGCCTACAGCAACTGGTACGGTTTCGGTGTGGTCAATGCGGCACGCGCGGTACAGGTCGCAGAGGACTTCCAGCCGCTGGGTGCACTGGTGGATAGTGGCTGGCGCAACACGACGCGTACCGTGGCCATCGGCAATACCTCGGCGGCCGCGGCGCGCCTGACCTTCCAGCTGGCCAACGGTGCGCGCAACATCGAGAGCGTGCAGCTCGGCTTCCGCGTCAACCACAGCAACACCCGCCAGCTGCAGTTCGTGCTGATCTCGCCCAGTGGCACCCGCAGCGTGGTGCAGCCGGCATTCACCGCGATCGGCTCTGGCCTCAATGGCGTCCAGCGCAACTTCACCAACTGGGACCTGCTGTCCAGCAATGCCTTCCTGGATGAGAACGCCACGGGCACCTGGACGCTGGAAGTCACCGACCTGGGGCAGGCCGCGAACGCTGCATCGCGTGGCAACCTCGAATTCTTCAAGATCCGCGTTCTGGGGCACTGATGATGAAGACGACCATTCTGTTGAGCACCCTCGCCCTCGCGGCGATGACCACCACCGCCTGGGCACAGAGCTCGGGCCAGACACCTCCGGCGAAGACCTTGTCGACCGTAGACACGCAGCAGTTGAAGGCGGAGGCCACCGGCCGTTCGTTCAATGTCGGCGGCTCGCGCTTCCAGCTGGCGCCGTCGGCAACCGTGCAGCAGGCCAGCGGCGGCCAGTTCAGGATCACCACCGGGGCTGATGCCAGCGCGGCGGCCGTCGGCACCCGCAGCAAGCGGTCCACGGATGCGTCTACCGGTGTGGCCGCACGTGCGGATGCCGGTGCCAGCAAGTTTGCGGCCGCTGTCTCCAACGATGGCGCGCCGGTCGTGGCGACCTCGCGGGTCAAGGTGTTCTTCACCGATGCGGCTTCGGCGCAGCGTGCGGCCACCGCCACCGGCGGCACCGTGGTGAAGGTATCCAAGGCCTCGGGCCGCGCGATTGTGGAGTATCCGTCGGTGAACGCGGCACTGGATGCGACCACCAAGCTGCTGTCGACCGCCGGCATCAAGGCGGCCGAGCCAGACGTGGTGCAGTGGGAAGAAACCAAGTAAGGCGTTGAGTGGTGCCCCCGGCCGGTTGGCTCTCCTGGCCGGTCGGGGGATTGGTGTGGGGGGTGTGCCGACCAACGGTCGGCACCCACCAGATTCATTCACCGCGTGTCGACCAAGGTCGACACCTACCGGGCGGCGAGCATGTCGCTTTGCTTGAGGTGGCAGCTGGCCAGCGGGCCGTTGCCGGCGGCCGGATGGCCCGGCTCCAGCAGCAGGCGCTGCACGTCGGAGAACAGTTTCTCCACCGGCATGCCGTACGGTGCGAACAGGCGCAGACGGCCTTGGCGATCAAACACGTAGCCGCCGGCGATATGGCTCATGGTGTAGGTGTCCGGCACCGGGCCGGGTTCCTTTTCGTAGAACGCCTTGAAGTCGCTGGCCATCGCGGCCAGTTGCGCTTCGTTGCCGACCAATGCGACCGCCTTGGGGTCGAACGCTTCCACATAGGTGCGGGCGACTTCGGGCGTGTCGCGTGCGGGATCGACACTGACGAACACTACCTGCAGCTGGTCGGCATCCTTGCCCATCAGGTGCTTGACCTGGCTGAGCTCGACCATGGTGGTCGGGCACACGTCCGGGCAGCTGGTGAAGCCAAAGAACAGATAGGTCACCTGCCCCTGCAGGTCCTTGGGCCCGCGCACGGCGCCGTAGCTGTCAGGCATCGACCAGTGCTGGCCGAGCTCTTCGCAGGCAATGTCCTTGGAGTAGAAATCCATGCGCGACTGCGCGCTGCAGCCAGCCAGCAGGCCGATGGCCAGGCCTGCCAGCAGCGGCAGGCGGAATCGGGGAGAGAACAACGAACGGACAACAGCAGCAGGACGCTTCACGGGTACCACCAACGCAGACGCGGGCGGGGTCTCGGTCAGGCCTGCCCGTGGGGGAAAGAGGACGGAGGTGCCGGGGTGATCGCGCGGTCCATGCCGATCACCCCGGCCACGGTCAGTTGATCATCATGTGGTAGTGCATGCTCCAGATGATCCAGACCGACAGTGCGACGACGATGAACAGGATCACCAGGGTGAACACGAAGCTGGCCAGGTTCCAGCCGCCTTCGGACTTGCGGTCCATGTGCAGGAAATAGACCAGCTGCACCAGGATCTGCGCCACCGCGAAGCCGACCAGCAGGAACAGCGTGAGCGGCCGCGACAGCACCGGGTTCATCACCAGCGCGAACGGCACCACGGTCAGCAGCGCGCACAGCACGAAGCCGATCAGGTAGGACTTGGTGGAGCCGTGCGCATTGCCGGCGCGCGAGGTTTCGACGTGGGCCATGTCAGAAGGCTCCGATCAGGTAGACGAAGGTGAAGACGCAGATCCACACCAGGTCCAGGAAGTGCCAGAACAGGCTCAGGCACGACACGCGGGTGATGTTGGTCGGGGTCAGGCCGCGGCTGTAGACCTGGTGCATGACCACCGCCATCCAGATCAGGCCGCTGGCCACGTGCAGGCCGTGGGTGGCGACCAGCGCGAAGAACGCCGACAGGTAGGCACTGGTGCTGGGGCCCGCGCCTTCGTGGATCAGGTGCGAGAACTCGTAGATCTCCATGCCGATGAACGAGGCACCGAGCACGAAGGTCACGCCCAGCCAGCGCAGCACTGCCGAGGTATCGTGGCGATGCATCGCCAGCACGGCCTGGCCATAGGTGATGCTGGAGACCAGCAGCAGGAAGGTCTCGGCCATCACGAACGGCAGCGAGAACAGATCCTTGCCGGTGGGGCCGCCGGCGTAGGCGGTGCTGAGCACCGCGTACGAGGCGAACAGCGAACCGAACAGCACCAGGTCGGACATGAGGTAGACCCACATGCCGAACACCTTCATGCCGCCCTGCTCGTGGCCATGGTCGTGTTCGTGGTGGTCCTCGTGCGCCTGCGTGTCGCTGGCCAGCTCCGGGCGGGTCAACAGGTTCATGCGCGTACCTCCTTCAGCTTGGCAAGGTTGGCTGCTTCGGTGCGCGCCACCTCTTCGGAACTGACGTAGTAGTCCACGTCCTCGTCATAGGACCGCACGATCAGGGTGACGATCATCGCGATGAAGCTGGCTGCAGCCATCCACCAGATGTGCCAGACCAGGGCGAAGCACAACACCAGGATCCAGATGTTGAGGATCAGCGGCACGCCGGTGTTCTTCGGCATGTGGATCGGTGCGTACTTCTTCGGCGGCGGCGGCAGGCCGCGCTTCTTCGCTTCGTGGAAGGCATCCAGCTCATCGGCCTTGGGCACCACGGCGAAGTTGTAGAACGGCGGCGGCGACGGCGTGGCCCATTCCAGCGTGCGTGCGTTCCACGGGTCGCCGGTCAGGTCCAGGTTGCGCTTGCGGTCGCGCACGCTCACGTAGATCTGCACCAGCATCAGGATGATGCCCGCGAACACGAACAGTGCACCGATGAAGGCGGCGATCAGGTACGGCGTCCACGCCGGGTTGTCGTACTGGTTCATGCGGCGGGTCATGCCCATGAAGCCGAGCATGTACAGCGGCATGAAGGCCAGGTAGAAACCGATCACCCAGCAGGCGAACGACCACTTGCCCAGGCGCTCGTTGAGGGTGAAGCCGAACACCTTCGGGAACCAGTAGGCGAAGCCGGCCAGGTAGCCGAACAGCGCGCCGCCGATGATGGTGTTGTGGAAGTGCGCGACCAGGAACAGGCTGTTGTGCAGCAGGAAGTCCGCGCCCGGAATGGCCAGCAGCACGCCGGTCATGCCACCGATGGTGAAGGTGACCAGGAAGGCGATGGTCCACAGCATCGGCACGCTGAACTCGACGCGGCCGCCATACATGGTGAACAGCCAGGTGAAGATCTTCACGCCGGTGGGAATGGCGATGATCATCGTCATGATGCCGAAGAAGGCATTGACGCTGGCACCGGAACCCATGGTGAAGAAGTGGTGCAGCCAGACGATGAACGACAGGATGCCGATCGCCAGCGTGGCGCCCACCATCGACTTGTAGCCGAACAGCTTCTTGCGCGCGAACGTCGCGGTCACTTCAGAGAAGATGCCGAATGCCGGCAGCACCAGGATGTACACCTCCGGGTGGCCCCAGGCCCACACCAGGTTCACGTACATCATCGGGTTGCCACCCAACGTGTTGGTGTAGAAGTTGAAGTCCAAGTAGCGGTCCAGGGTGAGCGCACCCAGCGCCACGGTCAGGATCGGGAAGGCGGCGATGATGATCACGCTGGTGACCAGCACGGTCCAGGTGAACACCGGCATCTTCATCAGGGTCATGCCCGGCGCACGCATGCGCAGGATGGTGATGAACAGGTTGACGCCGGTCAGCAATGTGCCGATGCCCGAGGCCTGCAACGCCCAGATGTAGTAGTCCACGCCCACGCCTGGACTGAACTCGATGCCCGACAGCGGCGGATAGGCTACCCAGCCGGTCATGGCGAATTCGCCAACGCCCAGCGAGATCATCATCAGCGCGGCGCCGACCACGAAGATCCAGAAGCTGAAGGCGTTGAGGAACGGGAACGCCATGTCGCGTGCGCCGATCTGCAGCGGCACGATGATGTTCATCAGGCCGACCACGAACGGGGTGGCCACGAAGAAGATCATGATCACGCCGTGCGCGGTGAAGATCTGGTCGTAGTGCTCAGGTGGCAGGAAGCCGTCACTGCCCGGGCCAGCCGCGGCCAGCTGCGCGCGCATCATCAGCGCATCGGCAAAGCCGCGCACCAGCATGACCAGCGCTACCACCACGTACATGATGCCGATCTTCTTGTGGTCCACGGTGGTGAACCAGTCACGCCACAGCGGGCCCCACAGCTTGAAGTACGTCACCGCGCCGAGCAGCGCGAGGCCACCCAGCACCATGGCCGCCAATGTGACCACGACGATCGGCTCGTGCAGCGGCACGGCCTCCCACGTCAATTTACCCAACATGTTCGTTACTCCTGGGAAACCTGGGCACCGCCGGCAGCGCCCGCCGGGGTCGCAGCAGCCGTGTTCTCACCAACGCCGATGAACTGGTCGATGACCTTCTTGAACAGCAGTGGTTCAACACTGGAGAAGTGCTGCACCGGTGCGTTCTTCGACGGTGCGGCCAGCGCCTTGAACTGCGTGAAGCTGAGCGCGTCCGGCGCGCTGCGCACCTCGGCCACCCAGCGCTCGAAGTCTTCGTTACTGCTGGCGGTGGCGATGAACTTCATGTTCGAGAAGCCATGCCCGCTGTAGTTGCCGGACATGCCGCGGAACTGGCCGGGCTCGTTGGCGATCAGGTGCAGCTGCGTGCGCATGCCGGCCATCGCGTAGATCTGCCCACCCAGCTGCGGGATGAAGAAGGTGTTCATCGTCGAGTTGGAGGTGATGTTGAACGCCAGCGGGCGGTCGACCGGGAAGTTGAGCTGGTTGACCGTGGCGATGCCCAGGTCCGGATACACGAACACCCACTTCCAGTCGGTGGCGATCACGTCCACGTGCAGCGGCTCACCGGCCACGTCCAGCGGCTTGTAGGGGTCCAGCTCGTGGGTGGACTTCCACACGATCACCGCCAGCACCGCGATGATGATCAGCGGCACGCCCCAGACCACGATCTCCACCTTGGTGGAGTGCGACCAGTCAGGCATGTATTTGGCTTTGGTATTGCCGGCGCGGTAGCGCCAGGCGAACACGAAGGTCAGCACGATGGCCGGTATCACCACGATCAGCATCAGGCCGATGCAGATCAGGATCAGGTCGCGCTGGGCGAGCCCGACCATGCCCTTCGAATCCAGCAGCACCCAGTCACAGCCCGACAGGCCGACGCAGGCCAGGGCGACCAGCGCCAGGCGGATGCGGTTCCAGCAGATATTCATTGGAGGTCAACCCTGTTGAAGAAGCGCGCTTGACCGGCTCGCCTGCGCGCAGCGCCCGGGCGTGGAGCGGCTACACTGTGGGTACGAGGTCGCCTACAAGCAGGCGAACCACTCCAATCAAGCCCATACAAGATACATCATTGTATGGACTTGTGCATCTGCACGTATGGAAAAAACTGACCGATGACGCCACCTGCCGCCGGCCGCCGCCTGAAACACCCCAATCGCACCTGGGTTCGCCCCTTCCGCGAGGGCGCCGGCCCGCTGTACCTGCAGATTGCCCAGCAGGTGCGCGAGGCGGTGGATGACGGCGTGCTGCGCCCGGGCGACCGCCTGCCGCCGCAGCGCGACCTGGCCCAGCAGGTGGGCGTGGACCTGACCACGGTCACCCGTGCCTTCGCCGAGCTGCGCCAGGCCGGCCTGCTCGACGCCCAAGGCGCTGGCGGTACCTTCATCGCGCTGTCGGCCGGCAACCGCAGCACCTCGGTGGACCTGAGCATGAACATCCCGCCGCTGCTGGGCAGCGCGCCGTTCGCACAGGGCATGGAGGCCGGTTTCCAGCACGTGGGCCAGCAGCTGGGCCAGGGCGAACTGATGAGCTACCACGTCGGCGCCGGCACCCGCGAGGACCGCGCCGCCGCTGTGCAGTGGCTGTCACCGATGCTGGGGACGGTCGGTGCCGACCAGGTGGTGATCTGCCCCGGTGCGCAGACCGCACTGTGCGCGCTGATCCTGGCCCGCACCCAGCCGGGCGAGCTGATTGCCGCCGAGCAGCTGACCTACCCGGGCCTGCTGGCCGCCGCGCGCGTGCTGCAGCGGGGCGTGGTGCCAGTGGCGATGGACGCCGAAGGCATGCTCCCCGACGCACTGGAGGAGGCCTGCCAGCTACGCCGCCCGCGCCTGCTGTACCTGGTACCGACCATCCAGAACCCGACCACCGCGACGATGTCGGCACAACGCAGGCAGGCCCTGCTGGCGGTCGCGAAGCGCCACGATCTGACCGTGATCGAAGACGATCCCTACTGGTTGCTGGCCGGAGACGCCGCGCCGCCGCTGGCCGCCCACCGCGATGTGGGCTGCGCGGTCTATTACATCTCCACCCTGTCCAAGTGCCTGGCGCCGGGCCTGCGCACCGCCTACCTGGTGGTGCCGGCCGGCGAGCCGATGGAACCGGTGCTGGATGCGCTGCGCGCAATCGCGCTGATGCCGACCCAGTCGATGGTGGCGGTGGCCTCGCAGTGGATCCGCAGCGGCCAGGCCCAGGACATGGTGCAGCGCTTCCAGCAGGAACTGCGCGAGCGCCAGGCCATTGCCGCCCGCTACCTGCCGGCCCGTGCCCAGGCGCATCCGGCCGGCCTGCATGTGTGGCTGCCGCTGCCGCCGCGGCTCGACCAGTACCGGTTGATCCAGGCCGCACAGGAGCAGGGGCTGGGCATTGCCAGCTCCGATGCCTTCAGCGTGGAAGAACCGCCACCGGGCAATGCGATCCGCCTGTCGTTGGGCGGCGCGGTCGACCAGGGCGCGCTGGCCGGGGCACTCGCCAAGCTGAACGAGATCCTGTCCGAGGCCCCCGAGGCACGCCACAACGCCATCGTCTGAACGGGGCGCATGGCGCTTTATCCATACAAGATGATATTTTGTATGCAATGTATGGATGAAGGGACGTGCATCGATGCGCGCCGAGAAACTGAAGTTCCACCTGGTGATGGCCGGGTGCGGCGGCTTTGTGGTGCTGATGCTGGCCGCGCTGGCCTGGGTCTGCCTGCAGCCGCAGACCGTGGATGTGCAGGCGGCCGAACGCCACGCCATCGAGCAGTGCGTGCAGCGCAGCGAGGATCCGTCGCGTAGCGAGATCCAGCGCCGCGCGCAGGCCGATTCCTGCCGCGAGATGCGCAAGCAGTACGTGCACAAGTTCGGCCGGGAAGATTCCTGATGGGCGCAGCCGCGCCGCGTCGCCGCTGGCTGCTGCCGACGATGATCGCCCTCGCCTGCCTGTTCATGGCCGGCGTCGCGGCTGCGCTGTGGCAGTACTTCGGCTACAGCGCGCAGTCCACCTTCACCGAACAGGCCATCGTCTTCGACGATTCGCAGCTGCGCCTGCCGGCCGATCTGGCCGGTGATACCGGCCGCATCCGCGTGGTGCATTTCTGGGACCCGGCCTGCGGCGTGTGCAACCGCGAAACCGGTGCGCACCTGAGCTACCTGATCAGCATGTACCGCCGCGCCGGCATCGACTTCTATGCCATCCGCCGCCCGGGTACGCAGGGCGAGCTACCCGAGCCGCTGCGCAACAAGGTGATCAACCTGCCGACCATCGATGGCATCGAACACATCCCGGCCAGCCCCGCCGTAGCCATCTGGGATCGCCAGGGCCACCTCGCCTACGCCGGCCCGTACAGCATCGGCATGGTCTGCAACTCGGCCAACAGCTTCGTCGAACCACTGCTGGACAGACTGGTGCGCGGCGAGACCGTGCGCCCGAAAGGACTGCTTGCCGTGGGCTGCTACTGCCCCTGGCAGGCCAAGCGCTGAGGACGCGCAATGACATCACTGACGCTGGCCGGCGTGGCCGCCGCAGACAACAACGGCGGTCACCTGTCCGAACCGACCGATGGTTATGGACAGGCTCCCGCCGTTGGAAGCAACGATACGCCCCGACATGCTCCGTACATGCCGCGACCGGATGTCGCAGCCCGCGAATGGGTGCAGGACGTACTCGCGCACAGCGGGCCGATCTACCTGCGCATTGTCAACTCGCTGGAACGCACGGTGCGCCGCGGTGGTCTCGCACCGGGACAGCGCCTGCCTTCGCAACGCGCGTTGGCGCAGCAGCTCGGTATCGACCTGACCACGGTCACCCGCGCCTTCGATGAAGCACGCAAGCGTGGCCTGATCGAAGCGCGTGGACCACAGGGCAGTTTCATCGCACCGCCCAAGGCCGGCTTTGACCAGGTGGTGGACCTGAGCATGAACGTGCCGCCGGTGCCCGATGCCGACGCGCTGGCCGAGACGCTGCGCCGCGGTGCCGCCGCCGTGCTTGCGCGCAGCAACGCGCCGAACCTGATGACGTATCACCTGGGCGGCGGCAACCCGACCGACCGCCACGCAGCGGCGCGCTGGCTGCAGCCGATGCTGGGAAAGGTGGACGATGCCTGCCTGCTGCTGACCGAAGGTGCACAGGTGGCGCTGGCGTCGATCCTGGTCAGCCAGGGCCGCGACGACGACGCGATCCTGTGCGATGCACTGGTCTATCCGGGCCTGCTGCAGGCCGCTGCCGCACTGGGCCGGCGCCTGCTGCCGGTGGACAGCGACGAACACGGCATGTGCCCCGATGCACTGGCGCGGCTGGCACGCGAAAGCGGCGCGCGGTTGGTCTATCTCAATCCCACCTGCCAGAACCCGACCGCACTGACCCTGCCGCTGCATCGGCGCGAAGCGCTGGCGCGTGTGCTGGAAAGCGAAGGCCTGCTGGCGATCGAAGACGATCCGTACTGGCATCTGGCCGAAGATGCGCCGCTACCGATGGCAACACTGGCACCGCGTCATGTGTTCTACGTGGCGACGCTGTCGAAGGTGATCAGCCCCGGCCTGCGCACCGCCTTCGTGCGTTGCCCGAGCGCCGCGCATGCCGAGGCGATGACGGCCGCACTGCGGGCGACGCGGTTGATGGGCCATCCGCTGGTCTCGGCGTTGGCCAGCCAGCTGCTGCTGGATGGTTCGGCGCAGTCACTGCTGGCGCAGGTGCGCACCGAGGCGCGCGAGCGCATGCGCATGGCGCGCTACCTGCTGGCGCCGTCGCTGCTGCAGCGCGCCGAAGGCCTGCATGCCTGGTGCCGGATACCGGCGCCGTGGACCGACGCCACGCTGGTGCGTACCGCACAGCTGCAGGGGCTGGCGATCGCGCCGTCATCGGCGTTCTGCCTGCCGGGGGTATCGCACCAGAGCGGCGTGCGGCTGTCGTTGGGGCTGGCGGCGGATCGCCGGCAGTTGGAAAGTGCGCTGCGGAGGATCGACCGGTTGTTGTTGTCGGATGCGTTGCCGGCGATCGAGCGGTAGGTGGAGAGCATCCACGCATGGCGTGGATCTACGGGACCCGCTTCGGTAGATGCCAACCTTGGTTGGCAATGCCCGTGCACGCCATGCGTGGATGGAATGTGCCGACCAACGGTCGGCACCCACCAGGCTGGAGGAGGATCGGTAGCGCCGGGCCATGCCCGGCGGAAGATTCCCCGGCACGGACGGAATGTGCCAACCAAGGTTGGCACCCACCAAAGCAGAGTCAGGCCAGGGCGGAGAGCGCCTGCACCAACGCGTCCATCTGCTCCGGCCGGGTGAACACCGACGGCGTCACCCGCACGCAGGCGCCGGAGTCCAATCCATCGCGATGGGTGGTGAACACGCGATGCTCATCCAGCAGGCGCTTCTGCAGCGCGAGGTTGTCAGCCACGCTGGTGCGCCTGCGCAGGCGGAAGCTGGCCAGAGCGCTGGCCAGCGTCGGGGCCGGTGAAGACAGCACTTCGATGTGCGCCATCTGCCGCGCTGGCAGCGTCCAGCGCTCACGCAGGTAGCGCAGGCGTGCCTGCTTGTTGGCCGCGCCGATGCGCTGGTGCAGCGCGATCGCTTCCGGCAGCGCCAGGTAGGCGGCGAAGTTGACCGTACCGGTATGCACGCGGCTACCCACGCGGCCGTCGTCGGTCTCCCCCATGTACGGGTCAAGATCGGCCACACGCCCCTTGCGCACGTACATCGCGCCGACGCCGACCGGCGCACCGATCCACTTGTGCAGATTGATGCCGACGAAATCAGCCTTGAGCTGCGGCACCGCGTAGTCGATCTGGCCGAACCCATGCGCCGCATCGACGATCACGTCGATACCACGTGCACGCGCACGTTCGGCGATCTCGGCCACCGGCAGCACCAGCCCATGACGATGGCTGACCTGGGTCAGCAGCACCAGCTTCAGACGCGGCAACAGCGCGAATGCGTCCTCATACGCCTGCAGGATCTGCGCGTGGTCCGGCACCGCCGGCAGCGCGATACGCTCGACCTGCACGCCGCGACGCTGCTGCAACCAGCGCATCGCGCCGATCATGCTGTCGTAGTCGATGTCGGCGTACAGCACCTGGTCGCCGGGCTGCAGGCGGTTGTAGCCGCCAATCAAGGCCAGCATCGCCTCGGTGGCACCACGGGTCAGTGCGATTTCATCAACGCCCACGCCCAGCAGCTCGGCTACCTGCCGCTGCACCGCCAGGTACTGCGCCGGGAACTCACGACGGCCGTACCAGGCGTTGCCACGGTTCACTTCAGCGGTATGGCGCTGGTAGCTGGCCAGCGTCTCGCGGCCCATCGCGCCCCAATAGCCGTTCTCCAGGTGGTTCACCTCGTCGGTGATGTCGAAGTGGCTGGCCACGGAGGCCCAATAGCCTTCATCGCGGGCCAGCACGTCCGGCGCCACGGTCGTTGCGGGAATCTGCATGGGCGCAGCGTAACGCGTGGCAGCCATGGCGGGCAGTGAAGACAGTGCGGCTGCGGCCGGCAGCAGGGTGCCGGCACGCAGCAGGGAGCGGCGCGTGCGGTCCATCAGAAGCTCAACCGGTACTGCGCGTACAGGTTGGCACCATCGGTGTCGTACGGCGCGTTGCGCGAGTAGACCAAGCCACGGCTGGCCTGGAACACCGCCTCATCCGGATAGCGGTCGAGCACATTGTCGGCACCGACGCGCAGGCTGTGGTGCTCGTTGATGCGATAGCCCACGGCCAGGTCGAGGAAGCTCATCGCGCCGAAGCGCTGGTAGATGTCGCCCACCGCATTGCCGCTGGCGTCGGTCCAGGCACCGTAGTAGCGCATGCGCGCCATCAGCGACCAGGCGCCGACATCCCAGCTGCCGGTCAGGCTGCCCTTGTGCTCGGGGAGGCGGTCTTCAAACAGCACGCGCTGGGTCTCGTTGGTGGCCACCGAGGTGCTGCCGTTGTCCACCCGCGTACGGTTGTAGTTGTAGGCCAGGGTCAGCGTCATGCGGCCGGCACCGAGATCGCGCAGGTAGTTGCCGACCACGTCCACGCCGGTGGTGGTGGTATCGAAGTCATTGGTGAAGTAGTTCACCGAGGTATAGCCCAGCGGATTGGGAGTACCAGCCGGAATGGCGAAGCTGGCCGACTGGCTGAAGCGGTCGGTGAGCTTGATCTGGTAGACGTCCACCGAACCGGACAGGCCCAGGTCGGTGCGCCAGGTCAGGCCCAGCGACGCGGTACGCGATTCCTCCGGCTTCAGCGGCTTGGCACCGAGCAGCTGCGCCAGCGGATCGTTCGGCGACAGGCGGCCACTGGTGAAGATCTGCAGCGTGCGCGTATCCAGGCCCTGGGTGGTGCTGGTGGTGCTGAGCTGCGCCGGGGTCGGTGCACGGAAGCCGGTGGACACGGTACCGCGCAGGGCCACGTCCGGGGTGATCGCGAAACGCGCCGAGAGCTTGCCGTCCAGCGTGCTGCCAAAGCTGGAGAAGTCCTCGTAGCGGCTGGCTGCACCGATGCTCCAACGCTCACCCACTGGCACTTCCATATCCACGTAGGCGGCCTTGCTGCGCTGGCTCCACTGCCCGGCCTGGCTGGCCGAGAAGCCCGGCGCGCCGTTGGAGTTGGCTTCCAGGCCCGCCGCTGCGCCCGGCCCCACCGCGTACGAAGCCGGATCACCCGCGCGCACCTGGTAGGTCTCCTGGCGGAACTCACCACCGAAGGCGACGTTGATCGGCTTGGACAGCGCGGCTACGTCCCACTCGTAGTTGAAGTCGGCGTTGGCGTTCTTCTCGGTCTGGGTCAGGCGGCCGAGATCGAATGCGGTGGGGCTGGCCGGGCCGAGCGAGGCATTGATCGAGTTCTTCAGGCTGTAGTCGATCGCGCTACGGCCGTACGAGGCGCTGACATCCCAGCGCAGCTTGGACGTGATCTCGCCACGCAGGCCACCGACCAGCTGCAGGTCGTTCTGGACGTTGCCGTACTGCGGGCTGAAGCCCACCGGATAGATCGAACGCAGGTTCCAGCCGGGGAAGATCGCGGTGGTGCGGTAGGCACCGGTGGTGGTATCCGGATTGCGCCAGTTGAAATCGCTGACGCCATCGCTGTGGCTGTACAAGCCGAACGCATACAACTCCAGCGTGTCGCTGGCATTGGCCTTCACGTTGAAGCCGACACGGCGGCTTTCCAGTTCCGGCTGGCCCCAGCGCTGCACCGGGTTGGGCACGTCCAGATCCGGATGCGCGGCCTGGAAGGCGATCGCATCCGGGCGCTGGCGGGTGCGCGAGGTGGCGTCGGAGTTGGACGATTCGGCGAACAGAACCAGGCTGCCATAGTCACCCAGCGACCAGCCGGTGCGTGCGCTGAAATCGCGCGAGGCGCCATCGCCCTGCGCATACTGCGAATAACCAGCGGTGATCTCGGTACCCGGGCCATCCTCGAGAATGATGTTGATGACGCCGGCGATGGCATCCGAGCCGTACTGCGCCGACGCACCATCGCGCAGCACTTCGATGCGCTTGATCGCACTGGTCGGAATCTGTGCCAGGTCGGCCGCCTGCGCGCCACGGTTGCCGAGCAGCGCGCTGCGGTGGAAGCGGCGACCGTTGACCAGCACCAACGTCTGGTCCGGCGACAGGCCACGCAGCGTGGCCGGGCGCACGAACACCTGGCCATCCGCCATCGGCAGGCGCTGCACCACGAACGACGGCACCAGCTGCGCCAGCACGTCCTTCAGGTCGGTGGATTCAACGGACTTGATGTCTTCCTTGGTGAACACGTCCACCGGCGCCAACGTTTCGAACTGGGTGCGGTTGGAGGCGCGGGTGCCGGTGACCAGCATCGCGTCGAGCTGGGTGGGCGCCGCACGGCTGCCCGCCGGGGCATCGACCGCATCGGCCTCCGCTGCGATCGCGCCTCCTGCGCTGGCCATGGAAAGGGCGAGGAGGATGGAACGCGAAAGCTTCGAACGATGCACGGCAGGGCTCCGGGAGGACGCGACAGGGCCAGCACCTGCAGGGATATCGCAGGCCTGGACAAGGCGCGCAGTCTCGGCGCGATCTGTGAAGGAGCCATGACGTCAGTGCGACAGCTTGATGCCGCTGGAGCGCAAGAACTGCTAAACGCGCTGCCTGCCGATCCGCTACTGTGCCCGGCATCGGAATCGGGGAACGGCTGGATGAGCGCGGCAGGCAAGGCGTTGTGGTACATCGAAACCCATGCGGACCAGCCGTTGGCACTGGCCGATATTGCCGCTGCGGCGGGGCTGTCGCCGTTCCATCTGTCGCGCCTGTTCCAGGCCCGCACCGGCACCTCGGTGGTGCGTTATCTGCGGGGACGGCGCCTGACCGCTGCCGCGCAGCGGCTGGCCAACGGGGCGGGCGACATCCTGCAGGTGGCACTGGGCGCGGGCTACACCACCCATGCCGCGTTCACCCGCGCCTTCAGCGAACAGTTCGGGCAGACCCCGGAGCGGGTACGCGAACAAGGTACTGATGGACTGGCGCTGGTGCAGGCGATCCGCGTGGACGAGGCGCCGGCTGCCTGCGGTGAAGCGCCGCGCCTGCTCGACACGCCCGCTTTCCAGGTGGCGGGCATCGGCATGCGGCATACCCGCGACAGCGGCGGTGCGATTCCTGGACAGTGGGCGCAGCTCAACCGCGAATGGCCGGCGCCGGCGCCGATCAGCTTCGGCGTGTGCTGCAACAATGATGACGATGGCGGCTTCGACTACATCGCCGCACTGCCGGCCAGCGCGGTGCCGAGCGTCCCTGCGCACTGGCAACGCGTGGACATTCCGCCGCGTCGCTACCTGGTGGCCTGGCACGGCGGGCACATCTCGACCATCCGCTCGACCTGGTTCTGGCTGCTGGATCACTACCTGCCCGGCTCCGGTCTCAGCCTGGCCGATGCCCCCGATCTGGAACGCTACGACATGCGTTTCGATGAGCACAGCGGCAACGGCGGCGTGGAGATCTGGCTGCCAGTGGAGTGATCTTCGAGCGCGGCACCCACCGTAACGAATCGTTGCGCCCGCGGTGACACCCACGCAATCCCGCCAGGTCTACACTCGGTGCATGCGCTCCACGGAGGATCGATCATGCGCCTGCTTCACCTCACCCTGCCGGTGTCCGACGTCACCACCGTCGCCGCGTATTTCCACGATGTGCTGCAGCAGCGCGTGGTCGGCAATCATGTGCACATCGGCTGGAGCACGATCGAACTGCAGCCGGCGGGTGATCATCCGGTCGGTGGCGTGCACCTGGCCTTCAACGTACCGGACAACCGCTTCAGCGAGGCGATGACCTGGTTGCGTGAGCGCACGCCGCTGCAACGCAATCCGGCGGGACTGGACTACTTCACGCTGGAGAGCAGCTGGCAGTCGCAGTCGGTGTATTTCACCGGCCCTGACGGCCTGATCCTGGAACTGATCGGCCGCCGCCGTTTGCCGGCCAGCACGCGCGAAGGCGCGTTCCACGGCAGCGAACTGACCTGCCTGAGCGAAGTCGGCCTGCCCAGCCACGATGTCGATGCCGTGCGCGCGCAGTCCAACCGGCACTTTGGCCTGCAGCCGATCAGTACGGCCTCGCCGCAGTTCGCACCGATGGGCAACGACGAGGGCCTGCTGATCGTGGTTGCGGCGGATCGTCGCTGGTTCCCCGAGCAGAAGGACCTGCCGAATGCGCGCGGCCTGCAGCTGCAGGTCGCCGATGTGGCCGGCCCGGGCGTTGTGGAGGACGCCGCGCTCGGCTGGCGGGTGCAGGCGGCCTGAGAACTACCAGCTGCCCGATGCGCCGCCGCCACCGCTGCGGCCGCCGCCTCCAGACCAGCTGCTGGAACTGCTCGACGACGAACTCGACGAGGACGGCGAACGGGACGACGTGCGTTCGCGGGATGAAGAAGCCCGGCCACGTGCGCGCTCGCCCGGCAGCATGGTGAACAACCACACGAAGTACAACAGTACGCCGCACACCCCGGACACGATCATCGCCAGCAATCGTGGATCGTCACCTTCGGCACGATGGATGGCCAGCAACGCGCCCACACCGTAGCCCAGGGTGAGCAGGACCAGCGCCGCCATGCGCACGGCGAAGCTGCTGCGGTTTTTCTTCCAGCGCGTGCGGCAAGCCTGCACCAGCAGGAACACCATCAGGGTGAGAACGCCCGCGGCGGCCTGCAGCAGCAGGTGCCGGGCCAGGCTCGGTGGCAGCTGGCCACGAAGCAGCGCCTGCGCAAGGAAGACCACGCTGAGCACCAGCATGCCGCACAGCACGATGCGCACACTTCGGCTGCGGCGCCAGCACCAGCCCAGCAGGGCCGCCACCGGCACACCCAGCGCCAGCACGAAGCACAGGCCCGGCAGCACATGGCGTGGCAGCAGCAGCGCCACGGAGAGCACGCCCGCACCCACAACAGCGGTCAACAGCATCGGGCGGCCCCAGGCCGGCAAGGTCGGCCAGGTTGGTTTTGGTGCCGATGCATTGGCGGCCAGTGCCTTGCGCCGCCGCTCCCGACGGCTGCCGCTGAAATCATCCTCGGTCTTCGCCGGCGGGAGCGGCGGCGGCGAGCGCCACAGCCCGGCCAGGAAGCCGGCCAGCAGGGTCAACGCCACCACCGAGTCTGCGCGTCGCCAGTCCGCAGGCAGCACGTTGCTGGCCGACGGTTCTTCCCATGCCGGCAGGTCCTCGCCATCGATCAGCGCCACCATGATCGTCGTGCCATCGAGCACGCCCTGGTCGACATCGCCCTCACGGAAACGCGGCACGATCGCGTTGTCGATGATGCGAGCGGCGTACGCGTCCGGTAGCGCTCCTTCCAGGCCATAGCCGGTCTGGATGCGTACGCGGCGGTCCTGCACCGCCACCAGCAACAGCACACCGTCGTCGACACCGGCGCGACCCAGCTGCCACTGATCGAACACCCGCTGTGCATAGGCCTCGATGCCTTCGCTGCCCACGCTGGGTACCACCAGCACCTGCAGCTGTGCACCTTTCCGTGCCTGCAGCTGCAGCGCCTGCCTGCGCAGGGTGGCGCGGGTTTCAGCGGACAGCGCGTTGGCAGTGTCCACCACGGGATCGTCCAGCGCCGGGACCGGGATTGCCGCCAGCGCTGCCATCGGCAGCAGGCACAGCAGCAACAGCAGCCACACGGTGGCGGCCGCCTGCTGCAAGGGGCGCGCCGGGTTCACGTACCCTGCCCTGCCTCGATCTGCGCATGCAGCGCCTGCAGCTGCGCCGCCGTCTGGTTGAACACCTGCAGATCGGCATCCACCAGGGCCGCCCAGTCAGGCGCGTGCCCCAGCAGTTGCGCCACCTGCTCGTTCGGCGCGCGGTCGAAGCCCTCGCCAAGCACGGCAAGATAGCGCTCACGGAACCCTTCGGGGTCGCGCTGGTCCTGCACGTACAGCTGCACGGCCAACAGCCCCGCATACAGGTAGTTCACCAGATAATTCGGGTCTTCATACATCAGACGCTTGCCGATCCAGGTGTTGCGCAGCTGCGGGTAGCGCTCCGGTTGCTGGCCGAAGCGCGCCAGCACCTGCCCGGTCAGCGCGTCCAGGTCATCGGCGGTGCCCAGCGTGCCGGCGGCCACGCCCCGATAGATCGACTGCTCCAGCTGCGCTTCCTCGGAAGAGGTGAACAGCTGCAGCACCATGTCGTCCAGCAGCGATTTCAGGTAATAGGCTTTGGCGCGCGGATCCTCTGCCTGCTGGTACAGCTGGTCGCGGAAGCGCAGCTCGTTGTAGATCGCGAACGCCTCGGTCAGCCACTGGCTGCCATTGCGCTGCAGCGGCGACGCATGACCGCGCTGCATCCACTCGCCGTGCACGGCATGACCGGCTTCATGGGCGATCTCGACGTCGCTTTCCAGATCACCACGGCGCAGGCCAACGAACAGCATTGCCGGCACACCGGGAGCGCTCACCGAGAACGCGTCCTGGCTGCGGTCACCGCGTTCGGTGGCCAGATCCATGCGCTGGTTGGCCGGATCGAGCAGCGCGCGCAGTTCGGCGACGTACGCCGGCCCCAGGTGCTGCATGGCATCGGCGGCGTTGTCACGCAGCTGCGCCAACGTCAGCACTGGTGGCGTATAGCCGGCATCGGGCACGGTGGTATCCCAGATCTGCGGCGCGTCGATGCCGGATCGCGCAGCGTGGCGCAGCAGCATGTCCTGGTAGGCACGGCGGTCCCCAGCGTGCCGTTCGATCGCCACCAGCGTTGCATCCACTGCGGCAGTATCCAGGCCCATGCGCTGGTAGCCATATGCCGGCGCCGAGCCGTCACCCTGCAGGCGTGCGGCGGCGTCATTCACCTGCACCAGCCCCAGCAGCACCGAGGCCATCGGCTCACGGCGCGAGTGCAGCCCCTGCCAGTAGCCCTTCCAGCCGGCCTCGCGCAGGGCGCGGTCGGGCTGCTGGGCCAGCAGCTGCTTGTCGCGTCCGGTGTCCCAGTGACGACCGCCGTGCTCGATCTGCGGATACTCGGCGCTGCGCAGGATCTGCCCGCGCAGGCGCGCGAAGCTGTCCAGCGCCGGATCGGCCAGTGCCTCCACGGCCTCATCAAGCGCGGCGTTGGCCGGGGTGGCAGCCTCCTTCAGCGCCCGAGTGCGCAGGAAGCCATACGGTGCTGCCCACGCCGCATCTGCGGGCGCCTCGCGCAGTGCGGCGCGACCACTGCGAGCGATGCGGCTGCACAGCCCCGCTGCCTGCTCCATCGCCTGTGCCGGTCGAAGATCGCGCGCGTTGCGGGCGGACTGCAGATGCAGATAGGCGAGATGCCGCAGGCACTGCGCCTCCAGTGCCTCAGCCTGCTGGAAGCGTTCCGCCGGTGCGAGGGTGGACGCCTGCTGCAGGGCCTCGACGCGCTTGCCCAACGCGTCGCGCGCGGTCTGTTCGGACGCGGCGCTGGCGAAGTAGGTGCGGTCATCGGCATGCACCGACTGTGCCTGCGCGCCGCTGAAGGGGGCTATCGCCAATACGGCGGCAATGGCGGCGGTGGTGGTGCGCTTCCTGAAAGCCTGCATCGGCGTCTCCCTGCCTGGACCAGGGATCGAGCCTAGCAGCCGCTGGCCCGCCGCGCCTGTGCCGGATCAGCCATCAGATCGACTCATCCTCACGCTTGACCAGCGTCCAGCACGGCGCCTGCGCGAAGGTGTAGGTCTGCTGGTCGCTGCTGTCCGGCGTACGGATCTGCACCTGCCGCTGTCCATCGGCCAGGGGGCTGACCTGCATTTCGCGGCCCTGCCCGGCCAATGCGGCGGGATCAGGCATCACCGGCCACTCGACATCGGCCAGCGCCAGCCGGCTTTCCACCTTGCGCGGTTCCGGCTCGGCCTCTGCATCGATGTAGCTGTCCAGCAGCGGATCGGCGGTGGTCTTTTCCTGCAACGCGATCTCGTTGCCGAAATGCTTCAGGAACGTATCGAATTCCGGGTAGAGGCATTCACCGCGTGCAGCCACAGCTGTGGGCTCGGCGGGGGTGGTCGCCGGCGCCGCTGCGGCAGGTGAGGCTTCGGTCGCGGTCTGCAGTGCCTGCGGCGCTGGCGCGCAGGCTGCCAGCACCGCGCTACAGGCAAGCATCAACGGTGCGGCAGAACGGTATCGACACATGGGCTCATCCTGAATCCGGTCCGGTCGCTCCATGCTACCGCGCACCCTACAATTCCGGCATTCCGCCTGTCCGAGAGTCCTCATGCATCGCCTCCTGCTCCTGATCGGCCTGCTGCTGCCTGCCCTGTGGCCGGCGGTGGCGAGGGCCGTCGATGTCCACGAAGGCGACCTGCTGTTCGTCACTGCCGGCCGCAGCGGTCTCAGTGCGGCCATCGACGATGCCACCGGCAAACAGGGCGCGCCCAGCTTCGATCACGTCGCGCTGGTCGCTTCCGCGCCGAAGGGCTGGGAGGTATTGCATGCAGACGAGAAAGGATCGCGCCGGCAATCGCTGGTCGAATTCCGCCAGGAAGCGCGCGCCAGGCAGCGGCAGATCGTGGTCTATCGCCTGCGCGTGCCGCAGCAGGCAGCGATCAAGGATGCGGTCGCCACCGCGCGCACGATGCTGGGCAAGCCGTACAACACGTCGTATGTGTTGAACGAGGACAGCTACTACTGCTCGGACTTCATCGAACGCACCTTCCGTGCGCACCACGTGTTCGCATTGCAGCCGATGAACTTCCGGAACCCGCAGACCGGGGAGATCGCCCAGCACTGGATTGATCTGTACCGCGGCATGGGCATGGAGGTGCCGCAGGATCAGCCCGGCACCAATCCGAACGACATGTCGGCGGCGCCGGTGTTGCAGCGCATCGGCATGCTGGAATAAGCAAAGCCCCGCACGGGGCGGGGCTTCGCCGGTCACGTTGCACATGCAACGCGGTCATTCTTCTTCGTCGTGTCCGCCCTGCTGCTGGTTCTGGTTGCGCTTCTGCTGTTCCTGCTGCTGTTGCTGCTGCTGGTCGCGGCCACGGCCCTGCTGCTGATCCTGCTGATCCTGCTGGTTCTGCTGGCCCTGCTGTTTCTGGTTCGGGTTCTGGTTCTGCTGTGCCATGTCCGATCTCCAAAGCCACTCGCGGAATGCGGTGGACGTGGCCATCGTCTGCAGCGAATGGTTAATCACGCGTGGGTGGGCGGCTACATCTGTGTGTACGCGTGTGAATGAACGCGCAGAAGCCCTTGTGGCACAAGCGGCTGAAGGATTCATGCGGGTTCGGCATGTGCTCATGCCTTCGTCAGCCTGCACGCATTCATGGCGTTCGCCGCCGGAAACACGCGCTGAACAAGGTTGGCTTCCCAACGCACGCAGGGAAGCCAACCCTGCATTCAGGGCATCACGGGCGGCACATAGGCCAGGGTCATGCCCAGCAGCCACAGCAGGCCCAGCACCAGCGGAATGTGCACCAGCAGCTGGATGAAGGTGAAGCCCACGATGTCGCGTGCCTTCAGGCCCAGCACGCCCAGCAGCGGCAGCATCCAGAACGGGTTGATCAGGTTCGGCAGCGCTTCGGCCGCGTTGTAGACCTGCACCGCCCAGCCCAGGTGTGCCTTCAGTTCATTGGCGGCCTGCATCACGTACGGCGCCTCGATGATCCACTTGCCACCGCCGGAGGGCACGAAGAAGCCCAGCACCGCCGAATAGACGCCCATCACCAGCGCGAAGGTATCGGTGCTGGCCACGTGCACGAACAGGCTCGACAGGCGGTGCGCCAGTGTCTGCCCATCGCCGCCGGCAGCATGGGTGAGGATCATCGCGATGCCACCGTACAGCGGGAACTGGATCAACACGCCGGTGGTGCTGGGCACCGCCTTGGCCACCGCGTTGAGGAAGCTGCGCGGCCGCCAGTGCAGCAGCAGGCCCAGCGAAATGAACATGAAGTTATAGGTATTGAGGTTGGCGATGGCGGTGACCACCGGCTTGTTGGCGAACTCGTTGAACAGCCAACCGAACGCCAGCAACGAGAGCAGCACAGTCAGCAGCGGGCTGTATTCCAGCCACTCACCCGGGCGCGTGCGGCGCTGCAGCGGTTCCGGCTCGGCCTGCGCGGCGCCGGGGAAATCCTCAGCGGTACGCGCACTGCCGGCAGCCGGTGCGGTCAGCCAGGCGATCAGCAGCGAAACCAGGATCAGCACCGAGGTCAGCGCGATCGACTGCAACAGGAAGATGGTTTCGGTGAACGGCAGAACGCCGGTGATCTCGACCAGCCCCGGCGGCATGCTGGCCGGGTTGGCCTGCAGCTGCGCGGCCGAGGAACTCAGCCCCATCGCCCACACCGCACCCAGACCGAGATAGGCCGAAGCACCAGCCGCGCGGTAGTCCATGCGCAGTTCGGTACGGCGCGCCAACGCGCGCACCAGCAGGCCGCCGAACACCAGCGAGAAGCCCCAGCTGAGCAGCGAGGCCAGCATGCTGACCAGGCCCACGTACACCACCGCACCACGGCCGGTGCGCGGCACACGGGCGAGGAAATCGATGAAGCGTGCGACCACCGGTGCAGTGGCCACGGCGTAGCCACCGATGACCACGAAGGCCATCTGCATGGTGAAGGGAATCAGGCTCCAGAAGCCATCACCGAAGGCGCTGGCGGTGGCCTGCGGGGTCGAGCCGAAGCCCATCGCGGCCAGCGCGACGATGACCACGCCCAGCACCGCGAACACGTACGCATCGGGGAACCACTTTTCCGCCCAGGCGGCCGAGCGCAGCGCAGCGCGCGCCATCCAGCCGTCCTGTACTGCTGCCGTCGAGGCCATCGCCTACCCTCCCAGGTTCGATGGATCGATTCTGGGCGGTGGGGTGCAGGCTGTCTGCCACCTATTGGTCGTAGGTGGCGGAATGGTAGTGCCGGCCGCTGGCCGGCAACCTCGGGATCACGCACGGGTGCAGCCAGCCAGCGGCCGACTCTACCTCACCTTGGGCTCAACGCAGCGCCAGGTCCACGGCGATGCCGGCGAACAGCGCGGCACCCACCCAGTTGTTGTGCAGGAACGCCTTGAAGCACGGGCCGCGCTCGCGGTTGCGGCAGATCCAGAACTCGTACACCACCAGAACGGTGGCCACCGCCACGCCGGCCAGGTAGTACCCACCCAGCCCGCCGCGCACGCCGACCAGCGCCATGGTGGCCAGGAACAGCGCGTACAACACGCCCTGGATGACCAGGTCGAGGTCACCAAACAGGATCGCGGTGGAGTGCGAGCCCATCTTCAGGTCGTCCTCGCGGTCGACCATGGCGTACCAGGTGTCGTAGGCGGTGGACCACAGGATGTTGCCGGCATACAACAGCCAGCCCAGCAGCGGCACCTCGCCCTGCACGGCGGCGAACGCCATCGGGATGCCCCAGCCGAACGACATGCCCAGGTAGACCTGCGGCAGATGGGTATAGCGCTTCAGGTACGGGTAGCTGGCGGCCAGGAACACGCCGATGAAGCTGAGGCCGATGGTCAGCCCGTTCAGGGTCAGCACCAGGCCGAACGCCACCAGCATCAACACCGCGAACAACGCCAGCGCAGCGCGGCCACTGATCGCACCGGTGGCCAGCGGACGCGCCTTGGTACGCTCCACATGCGGGTCGAGCCAGCGATCGGCGTAGTCGTTGATGACGCAACCGGCCGAGCGGGTCAGCCACACGCCGGCGGTGAACACGAACAGCGTCCACAGCGGCGGCATGCCGCCCGCGGCCAGCCACAACGCCCACCAGGTGGGCCACAGCAGCAGCAGCGTGCCGATCGGGCGATCAGCGCGCATCAGACTCCAGTAATGCCGCCAACGCGGCGTCGCCGGCGACTGCGGCGAAGTGAGGGGGGTATCAGCCATGGCGATAGGATACTCCTGCCCCTCCGGCAGGGCTTTGCCCATGGGGGGAGATTTGTTCGGCGAAACTGGATAGAATGCCGGTCCCGCACCGCCTCATGGCGCTGCGATGCCCGCCCCGGCACTGGTCGGTGGCGCGGCGGTTCTACAACGCGCCCGTAGCTCAGCCGGATAGAGTAGTGGCTTCCGAAGCCATTGGTCGGGGGTTCGAATCCCTCCGGGCGCGCCATCTCCTTGTCGGCTTCGACCTGCCAATCACCGGGCAGATTCACCCGCGCATGTCCCCGTTCTCAGCTTATGAGTCCCGCAAGGCGCAGAATGTGGGTCTGCACTCCAGATCCATTTGGATTGAGTAGACTCGCTGCCATGGGTATCGCCTTGCCAGCACAGGACAGCCTCGGCGTCGGTCTCTATTCCTACGCCGATGCCGCGCGCTTCATCGGCGGCAGCTCGTCGGAACTGCGCCGGTGGCTGAAGGGCTACCAGGGCCGGAAGCACGGGAATCCGGAAGCCCACCCTCCCCTGTGGAAGTCGCAATGGGCCGATTCAGAGATCGACGGCATTGGCTTTCGCGATCTGATCGAGCTGCGCTTCGTCCGCACATTCGTCGCATGTGGCGTGCCACTCAACCTGGTGCGGCGAACCATTGTCGAGCTGAACGAGCGGCTCGGTAAGGAGTATCCCTTCACCAGCACCAGCTTCAAGACCGATGGGCGCCGCATTTTCATGGAGCTCGTGGGCGACAGCGGCGATGCCGCACTGGTGGATGTGGTGAAGCGCCAGGACGTGATGCGCAAGGTCATCGCACCTTCACTGCGCGACGGCGTCGAACTGGGCATCGATGATCGTGCCGAACGATGGTTCCCACTGAAGGGCTCCCGCGCCGTGGTATTTGATCCACAGCGCAGTTTTGGTCAGCCCATCCTTTCCGAATCGGGCGTTCCTACCATCGCCATTGTCGAGGCGCTGCGCGCCGAAGGTGGCGACGAGCGTCGCGTGGCCAGGCTCTATGACCTGCCTCTGACTGCAGTGAAGAAAGCACTGCAGTTCGAGAATCGAGCCGCGCCTTGAAGGCGCAGATCGATGAGAATCTTCCGCCCGCGCTGGCCCGGGCCATCGACGCCATTGCAGGAACGGACGAACACGAAGTCTTCCACGTAAGGGAGTTCGTGAAGCCCGGCACTACTGACCTGGAGCTCTTCGACGCGGCCACCCAGCGAGGCATCCGTGTACACGTTACCCAGGATCATCATCATCGCAAGCCCGCAGAGCGCGAGGCGATCGCACGCCTCGGCCTGACCGTATTCGTTCTGGCCAAGGGTTGGAGCACGTTCAACCACTACGAGCGCGCAGCGCGGCTTCTGGAGTGGTGGCCCAAGATGATGCAGCAGGCCGACCTCGTGCAACCTGGTGCAATGTTCCGCGTACCGCATGCCAGGGCATCCGGGGGAAGGCTGACGCAGATCAAGGTTTCGCGGTAACCGCCTCGAGCGTCAACCCTCATCAGCCCTGAAACCATGCTGTGCACGCAGCGTTGGGTCGGTCTCGATCATGAACATATGGAACAGGTGTTCATGGTCCCGCGACCAGCTCCCCTGCAACAGACGCCACGACGCCACGTCCACGCGCGGCAGCTTCCGTTCCAGATAGTAGATACGGCTTCCATCGCTCGAGAAGTGTCCATCCAGCAGCCGCCAGCGCGCACGATCCACCGCGGGCAGCGGCTTCCCGTCGCAGTAGACGTTGCTGTCATCAACGGCGTACAGCGGGTCCTGCGGGATTGTCTGCAGCAGGTCGCCGCGCCGGCAGTGCTTCATCCGCCGGCCGCAGTACCAGCCGCCATGGTCATCGGCACCGTAGCCGCCTCCGAGATCGCGGAACGTCGTGCAATCTGCCTCGGCCATCGCCTTCAGCGAGGTCTCGTGCTCGAAGTAGACGGCGTGGTTGTCCAACCAGTACGCGCCACATTGACGAAAGCTGTCGCGGTCGATGGAGGTCTGCCGGGTCCAAGCATGGTAGACCGCGTGCACGTCGCGACCGATGAAGTAGTGCGCCGGAATGAACTCGAAGCTCGCTGCATCGGCCTTGCGCAGCAGCCGGCCCTGGTGGAACACCTGGCCCTCGTGGATACGCCAGAATTCGATGCCATACGGACCGATGAAACGCTGGTCCGGCAGGTCACTGATCTTCTGCCATGGCATGGTCTGGGCCTCCGCCAGTGGTGGGGCCTTAGTGTAAGTGGTAGGAGAAGCAGCCGAGCGTGGGCTCTGCTCTACAACAGCAACACCGGGCATGGCCCGGCGTTGTGTTCAAAGCAGTCGAGTATGGCTCGACTCTACAGAGAGCGAATCAATACTTCCCGTCAAACGCAAAAATCGGCTTACGCTGCTTCCACGCACCAGCGGTGAAGTCCGGGAACTCCAGCGTCTGGAAGCTGTTGGCGATCGACTGCTCGCTCAGCGGGGTGATCGCGCTCCAAGTCACCGCGTCATAGATGTCGATCGGCATCGGCGCCTTGGCCTTCAGCGCTTCCACGAACGCATGGATGACGAACCAGTCCATGCCACCATGACCAGCGCTGGCAGCGGTCTCGGCATTCTGCTTCCACAGCGGGTGCTCGTACTCGTCCTGGTACTTCTTGAACTCTTCCCACTGGTGCGGCGGGCTGCGGCCTTCGATGTGGATCGAATGGTTCACATCCATCCACAGGCCCTTGGTGCCCTGCACGCGGAAGCCCATCGAGTACGGGCGCGGCAGCGAGGTGTCGTGCTGCAGCAGGATGGTCTCGCCATTCTCGCAGGCCAGCGTGGTGGTCACGATATCGCCCAGCTTGAACTTCACCTTGGTGCTGGGATGCGTGGTGCCGCCACTCTTGGCCACGGTGTATTCGTGCAGGCCACGCGCCTTGGTCGCGAAGGCGTTGATGTGGGTGAAGCGGTTGCCACGGTTGATGCCGGTGTACATCGCGCACGGGCCGATGCCGTGGCTGGGGTAGAGCTCACCATTGCGCTCCACCGAATGCTCGGTGCGCCAGCGGGCTTCGCTCCAGCCCTTGGGACCGAACTCCACGCCGCTGTCATACGGCTGGTTCGGGTCACCGGAATTGAACTTCACGCCGCGCAGGTCGTGCTGGTAGCCAGCCTGCAGGTGCACCAGCTCGCCGAACAGGCCCTGGCGCACCATCTGCAGCGCGGCCATCACGTCGCGGCGGTAGCAGACGTTCTCCAGCAGCATGTACGGGGTACCGGTGCTGAGCTGGGTCTTCAGCACGTCCCAGTGATCCTGCAGGGTGATGCCGGCCACTACTTCACAACCCACTGCCACGCCGGCCTGCATCGCGGCAATCGCCATCGGCGCGTGGTACTCCCACGGCGTGGCAATGATCACGCCATCGATGCCCTTCTGTTCCAGCAGGCGCTTCCAGGCATTGGTGTCGCGGTCCTGGCCGTAGGTCTTCGGGGCCGGCTTGCCGGCCTTGCTGACCATCTCCACGGCGCGGCCGAGCATGATCGGCTCGATATCGCAGACGGCGACAACCTCGACGTCATCGCGGCGCACCAGTTCCTTCAGCAGCACCAGGCCACGCATGCCGGTACCGATCATGGCCAGGCGCACCTTGCGCCCGCGTGCCCAGGCCGGGGTCTGCGGCAGCAGGCTGCTGGCGGCGACAGCGGCGCTGGCCGCGATGAATTCCCTACGCTTCATGGCAAACATCTCTCCTCTTGGCAGCGTGCCGACCGAAGCCGGCACGCCAGGTCACGCAAACGGAATTACTTGAACCGGTAACCGACAGTCACACTGTAACCACGACCGAAGATCGTTGCGTAGTCACTGGAGTCACCCAGGAAGCTGTTCGGATCGTAGAACGGCAGGCGGTTGAACAGGTTCTTGACGGTGAAGCTCAGGTTCCACGCATCATCCGGGCGCCAGGTGACGCTCATGTTGGCGGTCCACCACGACGGTGCACCGTCGCACTTGCTCTTCTGCAGGGCCAGGTAGCCGCCGGTGCAGGTTTCCTTGTTGTTGCTCACCTCATCAACCTGGTCGGTGGCCCACTTGGTGCCACCCACGTAGTTGACGAACATGCTGGTGGTGACCTGCTTGTAGGTCCAGTCGGCATTGAGCGTGGTACGCAGGCGCGGGTTGTTGTAATAGCCCACCACATCGCCGTAGTACCAGCCGTTGGCTTCATCCATGTAGAAACGGTTGCGGTTGGCGATGGTGGCGGCCAGGCCGATGTTCAGGTTGCCCCAGTCCCCCAGCGAGAAGCGGCTGCGCGCATCGATATCGAAGCCGTCGATCAGGGTCTTGCCACGGTTCTTGTACTGGCCCACTACGCTGGCCACATTGCCGGCGGAGTAGCCCGGCAGCACCGACGGGCAGCTCACGCCGCTGGCCGGGTCGGCACACATCGCCGCCAGCTGCGCCAGGTTGGCGCGGTCGCTGTCGGTGATCGGCGAGCGCGACGAGGAGATGATGTCTTCCATGCGGCGGTAGTCCGGCGCGACGATTTCATTGTCGCGATAGATGAACCAGTAGTCGGCCGACACCGACAGCCAGGTTGCCGGCTCGTAGACGAAGCCAAGGGTGGCGATCTTCGCCTTCTCCGGCTTCAGGTTCTTGTTCGGCTGGGTCATGCGTGCCACGGTGCGACTGCAATCGACGTTCAGCATGGTCTTGCCCAGATCGACATCGCCCGGCCGCTGCGACTTCAGCAGCAGGTTGGCGATGGCGTTGGTCTCGTTGCAGCGCAGCTCGTCACGGTAGCCACCCAGCTGCGCGAACACGCCGCCGTTGCCGGATTCGGCCAGGCTCGGTGCACGGAAACCGGTCGAGTAGGTACCGCGCAGCATCAGCTGGTCGAACGCCTGGTACTTGAAGCCGATCTTCGGCGCGACGTTGGCGCTGAAGTTCGGGTACTTGTCCACGCGTACCGCCGCGTCCAGTTCCAGCTTGTCGGTGATCGGCGCCACGGTCTCGGCGAACAGCGCGTAGGTGTTGCGCTTGCCGTCGAACCAGGAGCCGCCCTGCTGGGTGATCAGGCCGTTGGCCGCATCGGCGTTGCCCGGGGTATAGAAGGTCTCACGGCTGGCATTGAAGCCGAACGCGGCACGCATCTCACCAGCCGGCAGCTGGAACAACGGGCCTTCGATCTTGCCGTCCAGGGTGTGCAGGCGGGTCCACGACTGGATGTCGAAGGTCGGGAACGCTTCACGGATCAAGGCAGCGTTGGCTTCACTGATCTCGCCGAACTTGTACGCCGGGTGGTCGGAGATGATCACGCGGCCGGTACCCGGATCGATCGTGTACGGACCGAAGGCCTTCTCGAAGCCCTTGGTGTTGACGTTGATCGTCTGATAGGTGGTGGAGTGGGTACCCGCACTGGCGAACGCGGTCTCCCAGTTCCAGTCACCCCTGCTGCCGCGTGCACCGGCCAGCACGCGGTAGCTCTTGTCGGTGTTGCGCTGGCCGAAGTAGTTGGCGCCGGCATCCTGCAGCAGGTAGTTCAGGCCGACCACACCGCCCATCATCGCCTTCATCTGCGGGCTGGCGTGGTTGTACTCGTTGTTCGGGCCCAGGAACGGGTACAGGAACTGGTTGACGTTGTTGCCGGTGTTGCGCGAGAACCAGCTGGTCGGGTTGCCGGTGGTGGTGCCGTAGGTGCGCGGCGTGCCGCCGTTGGCGCGCAGGTCGATGTCGGTGTAGGTCGCCTCGGCGAAGATCTCGGTGCTGTCACCCACCAGGAAGGTGCCGTTGAGGTAGGCGGTGTTGCGCTCGGACTTGGCGCCGGCATCGATCTCGTTGTTCATCCAGGTTTCCCAGACGCAACGCGGGCCGGCCGCTTCACTGGTCAGCACGTTCTTGCAGCCCGGCGCAGCTTCCTGCACGCGGCGGCCGGTGACCGGATCGAACGCGAAGTAGCTGCCCGGGTTGAACTCACCCGGCTTGCTGCCCACGCCCAGGCGCAGGTTGTTGAGGTAGTTCGGGTTGTTGACGTAGTACTGGTCGGGCCGCTTGTCGTAGAAATCGCTGAGCGGAATCGCGTCGCGGCGGTACATGTTGACCGCGCCGTAGATGTTGAAGCGGTTCTCGGTCAGGTCACCGAAGCCGGCAGTGATGCTGGCCTGGCGCTCGCCGTAGGAGTCGATGCGGGAGGAGGTGTCGTTGGTGAAACTGATCTCGGCGCCCTGGAAGTTGCGCTTGGTGATCACGTTGATCACGCCGGCCACCGCGTCGGTGCCATACACCGCCGAAGCGCCGTCGGTCAGCACTTCCATGCGCTCGATGGCTGCAGCCGGGATCGCATCGATGTTGACGAACTGGGTCTGGAAGCCGGCCGGCGCACCGTAGTACGACAGGCGACGACCGTTCAGCAGCACCAGCGTGCCCTGTGCGCCGAGGCCACGCAGGTTGGCCTGCGAGGCACCATCGGAGCCGGTGAACAGCGAACGCGCGTCCTGCTGCGCCGGGCGTGCGGCCGGCAGGTTGTCGAGCACCTGCAGCAGCGTGCGCGCACCCATGTTCTGGATGTCCTGCTTGCTAATCACCTGCACCGGCGAGGCGGTTTCAACGTCGGTGCGGCGTATGTTGGAGCCGGTGACCTCGATGCGGGCCAGGTCGGTGGCCTTGTCCTTGCTCTCCTGGGCGAAGGCAGGAACGGCGACCGACAACAGCACGCCGGCAATGGCCAGCGTCAGCGGAGCGATCGAACGACAGGGGGGGCGGTGGTGGCGGGCGGGCAACATCGGGGTTCTCTCCTGGCAGGGGTGCGGCGCAAAAAGTGAGCGCGTGGGCGTTCGGCGGGCAAAACGCTCCCGGGCCACGGCCATGAGGGCCGTAGTCGGAATGGGCGGGGGGAGGAGCGGTGTTACGTAGGGGTCATGGGGCGACGATGCTGGCGGAGTCGCCCTCCTGGCCGATCAGCACGGCGTTGGCCCAGTTGGCACAGACCTGGGCGGGTTGGCTGCCCTGGGCACCCAGCGTGCGCAGGCTCAGGGTGGAAAGGCCACGGATGTCCAGCTCCGGCTTGACCACGCCGGGCGCCTTCACCAGGCCGCTGTCGTACAGCAGGCGGTTGTCACCCCAGACCTGGAACTGCAGGCCACCGGCAGTGCGGCAGGCGTCGTCGATGCCGAGGTCGGCACGCAGCAGGTGCCAGCCTCCCTGCAGACGCAGGTCGATGCGGCTGTTGGCGCCGACGCCCAGGCCACGACGGAACTGCAGGCCGTTCATGCGCATGCCGGCGTCGCCACGGAACGACTGGTCAGTGCGTACCTGGCTGGCCAGCGCGGCCGGCACCGGCAGCTCGGAGAGATAGCGCTGCCGGGCCGGTCGCTCCGGTTCCTGGTGTTCAAGAATGTGGAAGGTGGACAAGGCGATCGGGCCGACATCGCGCGGCTGCAATGCATCGAAGGCGCGGGCGCTGCCCTGTGCGGCGGTCACCATCGGGTCGGTGCTGCTGGCGCCGTCGCCTTCGGGGTTCTGCACGCTCAGCACGCGGAAACGCAGCAGGCGGCCGGCGTGGGCCGGGAAGTCGATGCGCTGCACGCCTTCCTTCAGCTGCAGGCGGCCGCGGGCGATCGGCTCGCCCCACTCGCCATTGCTGTCGCCGAGGTAGACCTCGTAGTCGCGTACCTGGCCGTGCTTCCAGTTCTTATCGTTGCGCGGCGCGATGTCGATGCCGTCGATCATCCTGCGCTCGCCGAAGCCGATCACCCACTCGTGCGCACCGGTGCGCACGGCCTGGTTGCGCACGCTGCGGAACCAGGTGCCCGGATCATCATCGAAGGCATTCTCCAGCGCATGGCCGGGTTCTTCGGCCGGGCGATTGACCACCAGCAGGCTGTCGGCCGGCAGTTCGCGGCCCAGCACCGGCGCGGCCGGATAGGCATCGTCGGCGGCCGCGGCAGCCACCGCGAAGTCCAACTGCAACTGCAGCGGCTGGCGGATGTCCTGGGCGGCGGTGCGCACATGCACGGTGCCACGACGCTCCTTGGCATCGAAGTACCAGCCTTCGCTGGCGTTGTTGAACGCCGCCGCGTCGGCCAGCGCCGGCAGCGCGCGACCACCGGCCTGCACCGCACGCGGCGCCTGCCGGCTGAGCATGCGCAGGCCGTAGCGGCGCTGCGCCAGCTGGCCGTTGTACTGGCCCTGCACCGCGTCGATCTGCACCTGCACCGGACCGCTGCCCTGCACCGGCGCCTGCACGCGGATCTGCTGCGTGCTCGACTCGCCCTGCTGGTAGCGGCGCGTATTGCCATCGTCTTCGTACAGCGTGTACTGCGAATCGCCCTGCGGGTACAGGTCGAACGTCACCTCATCGAGTGGCTTTTCGCCATCGAACAGCATCGACGGGTACATCGGCAGGATCGCACCGGCGCGCACGAACACCGGCAGCGTGGCCAGGTCCACTTGGCGGTCGAGCTGGCGGCCATCGGCGGCGGCCTGCACGCGGCGGCCATCCCAGTAGTCGATCCAGCCGCCGGCAGGCAGGTGAATGTCGCGGCGCCAGCCACGGCTTGCGGCCTGGCTGCGATACACCGGTGCCACCAGCAGGTCGCGGCCGAGCAGGAACTGGTACTTGTAGGTTTCATCCTGCGCATGCGGATCGCGCGGGTTGTCCCACATCAGGCCACGCACCGGCGGTGCACCGGTCTGCGCAGCCTCGTGCACCAGCCCGTACATGTACGGGGTCAGGCGCATCTTCAACTTCAGGTAATCGCGGTTGATGCTGCGGTAGGGCTCGTCGTACCACCACGGGTGCTTGCGCGCGTTCGACGACCAGCCGCTCATGCCCATCAGCACCGGGGTGAACGCCTTCCACTGCAGGTCGCGGGTGAAGGTCTCGGCGCTGCCGCCGAAGATCGCATCGACGTCGCCGCTGGCGTAGGCCATGCCGGACAGGCCCGAACCGACCAGGGTCGGTACGTGCCAGCGGATGTAATCCCAGCTGCTGCTCTGGTCGCCGGTCCATGCCACCGCATAGCGCTGGATGCCGGCCCAGCCCATCACCGTCCACAGGAACGGGCGCGAATCGGAATTGTCGAGGATGCCGTTGAAGGCCTGGCGGTTGGCGTCCATCGCGAACTGGTAGCCCTTGCCGGTCCAGGCCACGTCCAGCTTCTGCACGCGGCTGCCGGCCTTGCCCACTTCCCAGGCGATCTTGTCGACGCCGTTCTCGGTCCACAGACCGGTGCGGAAACCGTACTTGGCCAAGCCCTTCACCGTTTCCGGCAACTGCTTGTAACCGCAGCCGTAACCATCATTGGGCAGGATCCAGCCACCGGGCATGTCGTGGGCGCGGTACTGCTTGGCCACGCTGTCGATCACATCCGGGGTGGTGCCGGTCGGGCCGTCGCTCCAGCCTTCGGGCACGGTGCCGGGCTTCTTGCTGTTGTCGCCGTCGTTGTAGCAATCGGCATCGCCGTAGGACAGCGCCCAGCGCGCCACCATGTTGGGGCGGCCGGTCAGCTGGGTGTAGCGCTCGATCAGTTTCGGCAGGTCGGCGCCGACGAAGTAGTACGCATCGAAGCGGTCTTCGCGGTGCAGCAGCGTGGCCTGGTCGGCCTCGCGCAGATCGTAGCTGCCATCGCTCCAGGTATTGCGCAGCATGCCCCAGCCACGGCTGCTCAGCAGCATCGGTGCCGGGCTGGGGCGGTCGCCCTCTTCCCAGCCGCCGGAATAGGACACCTCCAGCTCGCGTCCCTTGAACTGGTAACGGCCGTTCTGCTGGCCGCCACCGTAATAGCCTTCATCGGCCTGCGAGGACAGCACCTGCACGCTCTGCGTGGCATCCAGGTCCAGCGGCTGCAGTTCCTGCCACAAGGCGGTGGGCTGGCCGTTGTCCAGGCGCTCCAGGCGCAGGCGCAGCGGCTGCCGTTGTACATGCAGCACCAGTGCATCGGTGCGCACGCGGATTTCCTGCGCGTCTTCTTCCAGCTGCGCCTGTACGTTCGCCTTGGGCTGCGGCAACACGATCGGTGCGGCCTTGTCGCCGGCGCCGGTCAGCGTGCCGTTGCGGCCGGCCTGCACGCGGATGATGTCGGTGGCCGGCAGTTCGATGCGGATGCGCGCGCCCTTGTCGGTCTGCAGATCCCAGCCCTGCACGCCGTCGCGGCTGGCGCTGGCGCTGACCGAACGCAGGTTGCCGACGGGCTCGGCCCGGGCCGGCATGGACGCCAGCATCAATGCCGGCAACAGGGCCAGCATCAGCGGCGAGCGACGAACGCAGATTTCCACGCGGACTCCCAACCCGTTCACCGGGCGTTTCGAAAGCGATTGGGCCGACTCTAGGGCAGCGATTCGAAAGATGTCAACAAATTGAAAGGAAAAAGGAAGATATATTCCATTGAAACGAAAGTTGTTGCGCCGCAATACTTTGTGTAAGCGCTTGCAGGCGCCTGTTAAGCATTGTGCGATACGGCATTCGGCTGGTCCTTTCGTTTTTCGGAGCACTCCACGGCGGGAAAAGTCACCACGCCATTTTCTTTCTTTTTACTTTCGCTATTTGACATTTCGAAAGAAAACACAGATGGTGCGCTGGCCCAACTGGAACCTCCGAATGGACGTCACCCTGCTTTCCGATGTGTCCGCCTGGCAGCGCCTTGGCGGAGCCGATACCGCTACCGAAATCGCCCAGCAGCCTGCGCTGTGGGACGCCCTCGCACAGGACCTGTCGCGTGCCCGCGACCGCCTGCAGGCCTTCCTCGGCGACAGCCTCAACGATCCCAACCAGCGCGTGCTGTTCACCGGCGCCGGCAGCTCCGGCTTCATCGCCGAAATGGTGGCCGATGCAATCAACGCGCAATGGCCGGCCGATGTGCGCGTGGTGCACACCACCAGCCTGCTGACCCACCCGGCGCTGTACCTGCAGCGCGACCGTCCGACCCTGCTGGTCTCGTTCGGCCGCAGCGGCTCCAGCCCGGAAAGCGTGGCGGCGGTGGACCGCGTGCGCAGCGACGTGGATGACGCGCGCTTCCTCGACATCACCTGCAATGCCGATGGCGAACTGGCCCGTCGTGGCGCCGGCCGTGCCGACACCTGCACCCTGCTGATGCCGTCGGCCAGCTGCGACCGTGCCTTCGCCATGACCAGCAGCCTGACCTGCATGCTGCTGGCCGCACTGACCGTGTTCGATCGTTCGCCGTGGGATGCGCGTGTGGCGCGCCTGAAGCAGATCGCCACGCTGGCCCGCGACGGCCAGGCGCAGTGGGATGCACCGGTGGCGGCGCTGGCACAGCGCCCGTTCAACCGCATCATCTACCTCGGCAGCGGCCCGCTGGAAGCGCTGGCACGCGAGTGTGCGCTGAAGGTGCTGGAACTGACCGCCGGCCGCGTGCTGGCGCTGGCCAACACCCCGCTGGGCTTCCGCCACGGCCCGAAGTCGACGCTGGACGGCAACACCCTGGTGGTGGTGCTGCGCAGCGTGCAGCCACTGGCGCGCCGCTACGAACAGGACCTGCTGGAAGAACTGCGCCGCGACGGCGTGGCCGGCCAGGTACTGGCGATTGGCCCGCATTCGGACATCGGTGCGGACGACGAGTACACCCTCACCGTACCGGCACTGGATGATCCGTGGCTGGCACCGGTGTGGCTGGGCTTTGCGCAGCTGTTCGCGCTGCAGCGCTCGGCCGCACTCGGCCTGACCCCGGACAATCCGTTCCCGGATGGCACCGTCAACCGCGTGGTCAAGGGCGTCACCATCCACCATGGCTGAGCTGATCGCCCACGCCTGCTACGGCATCGACATCGGCGGCACCAAGATCGAGCTGGTGGCGTGCGATGCGGCGATGCAGGTCACCTGGCGTCGCCGGGTGGCCACGCCGCAGGGCGACTACGACGGTTTCCTGCAGGCGGTGGTGAACCTGGTCGCCGAGGCCGATGCCGCGCTGGGCCGCAGTGATGCGGCGATCGGCATCGCTCTACCCGGCGTGCGCGACCGCCGCAGCGGCCGCCAGCTCAGCGCGAACGTGCCGGCGTTGACCGGCCACAGCGTGGCGGCCGACCTGCAGGCGCGCCTGCAGCGGCCGCTGCATTTCGGCAACGACCTGCAGTGTTTTGCCCTGTCGGAAGCACACGGCGGTGCCGCCGACGGCTATCCGAGCATGTTCGGCGCCATCCTCGGCACCGGCGCGGGTGGTGGTTTCTGCCTGCACGGCCGCCTGCTGTCCGGTTTCAACGGGCTGGCCGGCGAATGGGGCCACTGGAGCGTGCCCGGTCATCTGCTGCAGCGCCACGGCCTGCCGCTGATCGACTGCGCCTGCGGCCTGCAGGGCTGCGTGGAGCGCTATGTGTCCGGCAGTGGCGTGGCGATGATCGAACGTCACCTCGGTGGCAGCGCCGCTGACGCCAGCGCGGTGATCGCGCTGGCCGAAGCCGGCGATGCCCGCGCACGCAAGGCGCTGGACATCCATCGCGACCTGCTCGGCCACAGCCTGGCCGCGCTGGTGCTGGCGCTGGACCCGCACGTGATCGTGCTCGGCGGCGGTCTTTCGCAGTATGCGCCGCTGTACCAGCAGTTGCCTGCGGCCATCGCCGCGCATCTGTTCAACGGCGTGCAGGTACCGCCTATCGTGCCGCCACGCTTCGGCGATGCCGGTGGCGCACGTGGTGCTGCCCTGCTCGCCTGCCAACTCTCGTTTTCCTGATGTCCGGAGCCTGACCATGTCCCCGTTGCAGACCCTGCTTGCCTCCCACCGCGCCGGTGCCAACGTCGGCCTGTACAGCGTCTGCTGCAGCAACGAGCAGGTGCTGCGCGCGGCCATGCACGTGGCGCTGGCACACGGCACCGTGCTGCTGATCGAGGCCACCTCCAACCAGGTCGACCAGTTCGGCGGCTACACCGGCATGACCCCGCCGCAGTACCGCGATTACGTGGGCACGCTGGCCGATGAGGAAGGCTTCCCGCGCGAACGGCTGATCCTGGGCGGTGACCACCTCGGCCCGAATGCCTGGCAGAAGCGCCCGGCCGCCGAAGCGATGACCCACGCGCGCGTGTTGATCGAAGCCTACGTCGCCGCCGGCTTCCACAAGATCCACCTGGACTGCAGCATGTCCTGCGCCGATGACCCGGTGCCGCTGCCCGATGCCATCGTCGCCGCGCGTTCGGCCGAGCTGGCCGAGATCGCCGAACGCACCGCCGCCGAACACGGCCTGCCGCCGCCGGTCTACGTAATCGGTACCGAAGTGCCGATTCCCGGTGGCGAAGCCTCGCTGGCCGAAGGCCTGCAGGTGACCACGCCGGCCGCCGCCGCGCAGACCCTGGCCATCCACCAGCAGGCGTTCGACACGCCGCAGCTGCGCGATGCGTGGCAGCGCGTGATCGCGATGGTGGTGCAGCCGGGCGTGGACTTCGACCACAGCAGCGTGCACGAGTACGACGCGGCCGCTGCCAACACGCTGGCTGGCTTCCTCGAACAGCAGCCGCGCATCGTGTTCGAAGCGCATTCCACTGACTACCAGCGCGAAAGCGGCCTGCATGCACTGGTGCGCGACCACTTTGCCATCCTGAAGGTCGGCCCGGCCGCCACCTTCGCCTATCGCGAGGCGCTGTTCGCGCTGGCCGCGATCGAGGCCGAGCTGCTGCCGGCTGCGCAGTGCTCGCGCCTGCCGCAGGTGCTGGACGAGGTGATGGTGGCGCAGCCGAAGTACTGGCAGTCCTACTACCAGGGCGATGAGGCCGCGCTGCGCCTGCTGCGCAGTTATTCCTTCAGCGACCGCTGCCGCTACTACTGGGGCGAACCGGTGCTGGTACGGGCGGTGCAGACCCTGTTCGCCAACCTGGAGCAGCACGCGCCGCCGCTGGTACTGCTCAGCCAGTACCTGCCGGAGCAGTACCGCGCGGTGCGCGAAGGCCGCCTGGCCAACACCCCCACCGCCCTGGTGCAGCACCGCATCGGCCTGTGCCTGGGCGAATACGCCCGCGCCTGCAGCGCCAACCAGGCCGGAACCCGCGCGCACCACGCAGGCTCGGCTCCCGCCGTTGCTGCGAACGGCTAATCTCTACCTTTTCCCGCGAAACCGAGAATGGCCATGCGCAACACCCGCTCCCGCCGGCAACAGATCCTGCAGCTGCTGATCGAGCACGGCTCGGTGCAGGTGGCCGATCTGGTCGAGCGCTTTGGCGTGTCGGCGGTGACCATCCGTGCCGATCTGACCCACTTCGAGTCGCAGGGCCTGGCCACCCGTACCCACGGCGGTGCCACGCTGGTGCGCACGCCGCCTCAGGAACAGGACATCCACGAGAAGGACGCGCTGAACCTGCCGCTGAAGGAATCGATCGGTGCGCGCGCCGCGCGCCTGGTGCAGCCCGGCGACAACATCATCATCGACTCCGGTTCGACCACGATGACCCTGGCCCGCCACCTGCGCGCGCATCGCGACGTGACGGTGATGACCAACGGCCTGAACATCGCCTGGGAACTGGCCAATGCCGCGGGCATCACCGTGCTGCTGACCGGCGGGCTGCTGCGCCAGCAGTCGCTGTCGCTGCAGGGCAGCCAGGCCGAAGCCAGCCTCAACTCGTACAGCTTCGACACCCTGTTCCTGGGCGTGGACGGCCTGGACCTGCAGTTCGGCCTGACCACCCACGACGAGGCCGAAGCCCGCCTCAACCACCGCATGGTCGAGCGCGCGCGCCGCATCGTGGTGCTGACCGACGCCTCCAAGTTCGGCCGCGTCAGCCTGCACCGCATCGCCCTGCTGGATCAGATCCACGCCATCATCACCGACGCCGGCATTGACGACGCAACCCGTGAGGGGCTGCAGCGGCTGGGCATCGAAGTGATCATCGCCGAGCCCACCGCATGACCGACACCCGCACCCTGCATGGCCGCATCCTCACCCCGCTGGGCTGGCGGCGTGGCCACGTCCACTTCGATTCACACGTGCGCCAGCTGCAGGTGGACGACCACAGCGGCGCTGACGACCTGCAGCTGCCGGTGATCCTGCCCGGCTTCATCGACCTGCATGTGCACGGCGCGGCCGGCGTGGACCTGATGCAGGGCGGTGACGTGGCACGCACCATCGCCCGCACCCATCTGCGCTTCGGTACCACCACGCTGCTGGCGACCACCATGACCGCCGGGCTGGACGAGATCGAGCACGCGCTGCAGGGTGTGGCCGCCACCATGGCGGCACCCGATGCCGACGCCGCCAGTATTGCCGGTGTGCATCTGGAAGGACCGTTCATCAGCCCGCAGCGGCTGGGTGCGCAGCCCGACCGCACGATCGAGGCGACCCTGGCACTGGTGCAGCAGCTGCACGCACTCGCACCGATCCGGGTGATGACGCTGGCCCCGGAAATCGGCGAGCACACTGCGCTGATTCCCGCGCTCTCGGCGATGGGCATCCGCGTGCAGCTCGGTCACAGCGCTGGTACCTACGAGGAAGGCGTGGCGGCACTGCAAGCCGGTGCCTCCGGCTTCACCCACCTGTTCAACGGCATGACCGGCGTCGATCACTATCGCCCGGGCATTGCAGCGGCGGCACTGGCGCATGCGCAGTACGCCGAGATCATTCCCGACCTGCAGCACATCCACCCCGGCGTGATCCGCCTGGCCGCGCGCGCGATTCCGCGCCTGTACGCGGTGACCGACGCCACCGCCGCCACCGGCATGCCCGATGGCGAGTACGCGCTGGGCGAACAGCGCGTGCACAAGTGCGGCGGCTGCGTGCGCCTGGCGACCGGTTCGCTGGCAGGTAGTGCACTGACCATGGACCAGGCGCTGCGCAACCTGGTGCAAGTGGGCCTGGAGCTGGCCGATGCCTCGCAGCGTGTTTCCACCTTCCCGGCGGACTACCTGGGCCTGGACGATCGCGGCCGCATCGCGCCCGACGCCCGCGCCGACCTGGTGGTGCTGGACGCCGAGCTGCGCCTGCAGCAGGTGGTGGTTGGTGGGCGCGTGGTCGATTTGAACGCTGCAAACGCCTGACGTGCCGCCGCTCCTTAACGCCGGAAATGCCTGACGCACCGCCTTTGTAGAGTCGAGCTTGCTCGACTGCTCTGCCGCGCCCCGCACGGTCAGTCGAGCAAGCTCGACTCTACGAAGGCAATCCGCACCGAAACGCCTCCTGGGATATGCCGATGACCGCAAGCACCGCTCCGCGCTGGCCCGTACGCTACCTGCTCTTCATCGGCGGCCTCGGTGGCCTGCTGTACGGCATCGACATCGGCATCATCGCCGGCGCCCTGCCCTACCTGGAGGCAACGGCCAGCCACGCCTGGCAACTCAGCAGCCAGCAGCTCGGTTTTGTCGTGGCTGCGGTGCTGCTCGGCAGCGTGTTGTCCTCGCTGTTCGCCGGCATGGTCGCCGACCTGATCGGCCGCCGCGGTGCGATGCTGCTGGCCGGCCTGCTGTTCACTGCCTCGATCCCGATCATGGCACTGGCCTCCGGCTACACGCCCCTGCTGCTCGGCCGGCTGCTGCAGGGCATCAGTGGCGGCCTGATCGGCGTGGTGATTCCGCTGTACCTGGCCGAAGTGCTCAGCCCCGAACGACGCGGGCGCGGCGCAGCCATGTTCCAGCTGCTGCTGACCGTTGGCCTGGTGCTGGCTGCCCTGATCGGCCTCTACCACGCCCACGCCGTGGATGCCGCCGCCGAAGCCGTGCGCTCACTGCCGGTCGCGCAGCAGGCGCAGGAGCTGTTCACGGTGAAGGACCACGCCTGGCGCACCATCTTCTGGACCTGCCTGGCGCCGGGCCTGCTGTTCTGCGCCGGCATCTTCTGGTTGTCCGAATCGCCGCGCTGGCTGGTGCGTCGCGGCCGCATCGGTGATGCGCGCCGCAGCCTGCAGCGCGTGCTGCCCGCTTCGGAGGTGGAGCCGACGCTTGCACAGATCCAGGCACCGGAATCGAGCAGCGGCAGCGGCAAGCGCGACCCGCTACTCAGCCGCCGCTACGTGGTGCCGTTCCTGCTCGCCTGCGTAGTGCTGGCCTGCACCCAGGCCACCGGCATCAACTCGGTGCTGGCCTACGCGGTGAACATTCTCAACCAGGCCGGCCTGTCCGGCTCGGTGGCCAATGGTGCCGATGTGGCGATCAAGCTGCTCAATGCGGTGATGACCGTGGTCGCGCTGCTGCTGGTCGACCGCAAGGGCCGCAAGTTCCTGCTGATGCTCGGCAGTGGCGGCATCTGCGTGGCCCTGCTGGCCGCGGCCACGCTGTTCTTCCAGGCCGAGCGCGGTCGCACCGACGTGCAGCCGCAGCTGCAGGCGGCGGTCAGCGGCGATGGCCTGCAGCTGGTGCTGGATGATGCGCAGTGGCAGCGCCTGAGCAATGGCATCGACAGCCAGGGCCGGCCGATGCAGCTGACCGTCTCCTACGCCTACGGCGACTTCACCAATGTGCGCGCCCTGCGCAGCGACAACCTGACCGACCGCGAGCTGCGCATCGAGCGTGCTGGCACTGTGCAGCCGGACAGCGTGATCGGCGCGTTCTTCCGCAAACTGCACCTGAATCCGTTCGCCGACCCGGCCAAGGCGGCGCAGGCTCCGCTGCGCATCGAGCAGGCGCGCATCGGCCCGGTGCCGCCACCGGCACACGGCTGGGCCGTGGCCGCCTGCATCCTGGTGTTCGTCGCGTTCTTCGCGGTCGGTCCAGGCGTATGCGTGTGGCTGGCACTGTCGGAGCTGATGCCGAACCGCATCCGCTCCAATGGCATGAGCATCGCGCTGCTGATCAACCAGTTCGTGTCGACCACTATCGCCGCGATCTTCCTGCCCACGGTGGGCCACTATGGCTACGCCAGCATGTTCGTGTTCTGGGCGGCGTGCACCTTCGTGTTCTTCCTGGTGGCCGCGTTCTGGCTGCCGGAGACCAAGGGCAAGTCACTGGAAGAAATCGAGGCCCGGTTCGCCCGGTAGCGGTCGACCTGGGTCGACCTCCGCGCGCAGCGCGGGTTCATGGCGCGCCCGTCATTCGCCAGTGATGTGCTTCGCCAGCTCCCGCGCCTCGGCAACGCTGGACAACCCGCTCAGCATCATCGATTCGCCGAACGGCCCCTGCACCGTCGCCACCATCAGCACGCGGCCATCCACGCTGAGCGCTGCACGCTGGCCCACCAGGGCCGCGGTGCCATCGTGGATGCGCTGATGCGCCTCCGGCCGATAGCGGATCTGCAGGCCCGGCTGCTTGCCTTCATCCAGCACATAGCGCACATCGGCAATATCCGCGCTGCCGGCAATCGGCGGCTCGCGCAGGGCGAGGGTCTCGCCCTGCCACTGCGCCGGCGTGCCCTTGCCGGTTGCATCGACCGCGCTCAGGCGCACATCCACGCCGGGGCGTGGCGCATGATCCTTGCCTGCCAACGCACCGGGCGTAGCGCCCGGCATGCATCCGGTCAGGGTCAACGCCATGCCCAGCAACAGGGGAAGCGCAGTCCTCACTTCAGCTTCCGCAGCTTGAACGCCACCAGCACCTGCAACAGCCCGTACAGCAGGCTGCCGATGCCGATCCACAGCGTGGTCACCGCAACGCCCGCATACGGGTTGGCCGCAAACAGCAGGCCCAGCACCACCGCCAGCACGCCACTGAGGATCAGCAGCCACTCGCCTTGGATCTGCTTGCGCACGCGGATCGCGAACACGATGCGATAGATGCCGGCCACCAGCAGCCACGCTGCCAGGAACAGCACCAGCACGCTGGCGGTGGCCAGCGGATTGATCACCGCCAGGATGCCGAAACCCAGCGAGGCGATGGCATACAGCGCCAGCCAGCCACGCGAGGCACCGCTGCCGCCGCTGACCAGTGCGAACAGGCTGATGACACCTTCAACGATGGCCATCACACCCAGCGTCCATGCCAATGCCATGGCTGCAGACAGCGGCCAGCCGATGGCAACGATGCCGAAACCCAGTGCGACGAGCCCGTACAGCAGCAGGATCCACCAGCTGCGCCCAACCGCCGACAACAGGGGAGACAAGGGGGAATTCATGGCCACTCCTTCGATCCGGAACCGGGCTCATCCTAGCCCCTGGTGATGAAGAGGGCGATCACGGCGCCCGCGCGCAGACCCATACCCGCACCTCGTCCGCTCCCACCCACCGCAGCGTCTCCGCAACCTCCATCACCGTGCTGCCGGTGGTCATCACATCGTCCACCACTGTCAGTCGCGGCGGCACCGGACCACGTACATCGAACGCATCGAACAGGTTTTCCCTGCGCTGTTCGGCCGTACGCTCAGACTGCGGCGCGGTATGCCGCCGCCGGTACAGCCCCTGCCAGACCGGCATCGGCAGCAGGCGGCACAGTTCTGCGGCCTGGTTGTAGCCGCGCTGGCGCAGGCGGCGCCGGTGCAGCGGTACCGGCACCAGCGGTGGGCATGACCAGGGCGGCGGTGCGCGCTGCATCAACTGCGCGAGCAGGCGACCGGCGGCGAGATCCTGATGGAACTTGTAGCGCACCAGCAGCTGGTCGACCGGCGGCAGGTACAACAAGCTGGCATGGGCAGCGGCCTGCGGTGGCGCTTCCTCGCGGCAGCTGCCGCAGACGATCAGGGCGTTGTCGGGCAGCGGCAATGCGCAGCGCAGGCAGGCGCGGCCGGCCCACGGAAGTTCCGCATAGCACGCGGCGCACAGATCCAGCCCATCGTGGCCGGGGTCGTTGCAGACCAGGCAACGCAATGGCAGCAGAACTCGAAGCAGCGCGTGAGGGACAGTGCTTGCCGTGTGCAGGAAGTTGATGCGCATGCGCCAGCCTTCCATCGCTGCGTCAGCTTCACCATCAGCGGACCGCGTGCTGCAGTGTCAGCGCTATCTGTTACCGCGCGCCCTTCAGGGCGCGCGTTCGCGATCCCCGGCATCCGACGGCGCCACGGCGGGCATCATCAACACCTCCGCCAGCCCGCGATAGATCGGCACGCGGCACACCAACCCGGACACGCCGCGCGCGATCAGCACCGTGGCCAGGATCGGCAGCAGCAGATCACCACTGTCGGTCAGCTCCAGCGAGATCACCGCCGAGGTCAGTGGCGCCTGGGTGACGCCGGTCAGATAGGCGCACATGCCCAACAGCACGAACGCACGCGGATCCACACCCGGCATCAGCACCGCGAGGTTGTGCCCAAGGCCGGCACCGACCGCCAGCGCCGGCGAGAACAGGCCACCGGGGATGCCCGCCACGTAGGACGCCAGATTCGCCAGCAGCTTCATCAACCCGAACTCGTGGCCGACCATCGCCTGCCCCTGCACCAGGCTGCGCGCCTGCTCGTAGCCGGTGCCGAACGCGCCTTCACCGAACGTCAACGCCAGCGCCACCACCACCAGCCCACAGCCTGCAGCCAGCAGGACGGGATGCCGCTGCCGCAGCTGGCCCAGCCAACGCGGGTGGCCCGCCGCACTGGCCAGCACCGCGCGCGCGAACAATCCACCCAGCAACCCGGCCACTACACCGCACAGCAGGATCGCCAGCCAGCCCTGGCCGAGCGGCAGCCGCGCGCTCACATGACCGAAGTAGGTGTAGTTGCCCAGCAGTCCGAGCGATACCACGCCGCCGACGATCACCGCGGTCAGCAGGGTGCCTGAGAAACGATGTTCGAAGCGGCCGCTGAGCTCTTCGATGGCGAAGACGATACCCGCCAGCGGTGTGTTGAACGCCGCCGCAATGCCGGCAGCACCACCGGCCAGCAGGAAGTGCGAGAGCTCGCGCGGGTCCTTGAAGCCGAACCAGCGGCCGAACAGGTACATCAGGCTGGCGCCCACATGCACCGTCGGGCCCTCGCGCCCGACCGACGCGCCGCCCAGCAGCGACAACGAGGTCAGCAGCAGCTTGCCCGCCGAGACCGCAGGCGAAAGATTGACCTTCCGGAACGGCTCATCGGGCTTGTCCAACGCAGCGATGACCTGCGGAATACCGCTGCCCCGCGTGGGTTTCAGCACACCGGAAGTGAGCCAGGCCAGCAGCGCGAAGATGCCCGGCGTAAGCAGCAGGGCCCACCACGGCGAGTGCGAGGTGATGTGCTGGAACAGGTGAAACGCCGCGTCGCTGGCCTTGGCGAACAGGATGGCCACCAGTGCCACGGCCACGGCGCCGCCCCAGAGCGCGGCACGGCGGCGCCAGGCCTCGCTGAGAACCAGCGCGGTGATGCGGCCGCGGAGGCGATGGAGATCGGTCATGCGGGGCAGTCTGGACCCTGCGGAGGAAGGCGGACAGCGGGTACTGTGGCTGAAGGCCTTGCAGGATGCGGTGAATACGCTCACGCGCCGGGAACCGCATGCTTTGGCAGCAATGGCACGCCGTCCCACATGCGTGAAGGCCGGCCGATTCCTACCGGGTTCGTCCACCGCGCCTCGTGGAGGTAGCATTGCAGCCGCTGCCCTCTGGGGAGAGGGTGCAGCTCCGCCGGCAACGAAAGGCCGCCACCGCTCGTCATCGCGGTAGCGCTTGCCAGCACCTGCGTGCCGACATCTGCGTGAATTGCTTCGTTCTCGACATCCTCAATGACAATGGAGTGTGAGATGAATGCCTACGACCCGCTGGATCACATCATCCATCTTCGTGATGGCACGTTGCAGGAATCAGACCTTCGCCGGATTGTCGGTCGCGCGCTGCAGGCCAGGTCACCTTCCGGAATCGTCATCCATGTACATGGCGGCCGCGTTTCGCAGAAGCGTGGACGGCGCATCGCAGAAACCCTGCATGACCCCTATGTGCGGGCACAGGCCTACCCCTTGTTCTTCGTCTGGGAAACGGGTGACATCGAAGCTCCGTTGAACAACCTGGGCGAGATCCTGGGTGCAGTACTCGCCAAACTGCTCTTCAGGAAAGTCCAGGACAAGATCCTGGAAAAGCTCGGCGGTGAACAGGCATTCACGCCCGGCATGAAGATCCTCAACGCCGCGCCACCCGACGAGGAAAGCCTTTCGGCAGATCTCGCACAGGAGTTCGCTGAAGATCCCGAGGTGAACCAGGCCCTTGCCGAGGCCCGGGAGGATTACAGGGAGGCGACGCTGACGCCCGTAAACAAGATGCTGGCACATGAACCGCCAGCCGAACACGCGGCCATCGTCAACGAGCGCACGGCAATGGAACTGTTTGGCACTCCGTCACCCAACAAGGCCGTAGCATTGAACTGGATCGCGCTGGCCATCAAGGTGGCCAGACTGGTGATACGCGTATGGCAACGCCAGCACAGTGGCCGGGGGCGGCCAGGTGCCGTCTCCGCCGTGATCGTGGAAGAAGTACTGCGAGAGTTCTATCTCGATGACGTGGGGCGCATCGGCTGGTGGAATCCCATGAAGAAGGATGCACAGGATTCATTCGACGGCCCGGCATCGGGTGGCGTCAGATTCCTGCGCGAGCTGCACAGGCAGTTGCAGTCCGAAGCCTCTGTTCCCCGCATCACGCTCGTCGGCCACAGCGCCGGCAGCATCTTCCTGTGCGAGCTGTTGGACCAGGCAGCGCAGATCCTTCCGGATCTGACGTTCGACCTTATTCTCGAAGCGCCTGCGGTGACGTGTCGTCGGTTCGCGCATGCCATCTCGAAGCACGAGAACCGCATCGGGAGGTTCCGGCAATTGGCGATGAGGGATGCCGACGAAGCCAGCGAGCGTTCACTGTTCTTTCCCGGTTCGCTGCTCTACATCGTGTCCAACATCTTCGAAGATGCCGCCGATGAGCCTCTGCTCGGCATGGAACGCTTCTTCACCCGGGAGAGCGTCTATAGCAACTCTGCGGCGTGGGCAGACATCTCGGCCTGCCAGGCGTTCTTCGCCCGGAAAGGAGAAAGCGCGGTGAGCTGGTGGACCCTTGATGACCTCAATGCCGACCAGCGCGAAGGTTGGGGCCACGGCTACTTCGATGACGGTCCCTTCATCCTCGGCAAGGTGACCGCGTTGATCAGCGAAACACCGCACACGCCTTGATGCCGATCACTTTTCGCGCTCGACGACAGAAGCAACGCTCCGGGCGGGATCGCCCGGAGTGCAAACACTGTAAACCATGTGAACATAAATATTGTTGACAGCCTGCGCACGCCCACCCACACTGCCGCCCTCGCTCTACTCGTACCCAAGGTCCCGCCATGGCTGCTGCCATCCGCCACGACTGGCAACACGACGAACTGCAGGCGCTGTTCGATCTGCCGTTCCCCGAGCTGCTGTTCCGCGCCGCAGCGGTCCATCGCGAGCATTTCGACCCCTCGCAGGTGCAGGTCTCCACGTTGCTGTCGGTGAAGACCGGCGGCTGCCCGGAAGACTGCGCGTACTGCCCGCAGGCGCAGCGCTACAGCACCGGGGTGAACGCGCAGAAGCTGATGGAGACCGATGCGGTGCTGGCCAAGGCACGCCAGGCCAAGGCCGCCGGTGCGTCGCGCTTCTGCATGGGTGCCGCGTGGCGTTCGCCGAAGGACCGCGACATTCCGAAGGTGGCGGCAATGATCGCCGGGGTGAAGGCACTGGGCCTGGAGACCTGCGCCACGCTGGGCATGCTCAGTGGCGAACAGGCACGTGCGCTGAAGGACGCCGGCCTGGACTACTACAACCACAACCTCGACACCGCGCCGGACTACTACGATTCGATCATCCACACGCGCCAGTACCAGGACCGCCTGGACACGTTGGAGCACGTGCGCGATGCCGGCCTGAAGACCTGCTGCGGCGGCATCGTCGGCATGGGCGAGACGCGCGCGCAGCGCGTCGGCCTGCTGCTGGCGCTGGCCACGCTGCCGGCACATCCCGATTCGGTGCCGATCAACAAGCTGGTGCAGGTGGCGGGCACGCCGCTGCATGGCAGTGCCGAGCTGGATCCGTTCGAGTTCGTGCGCATGATCGCGGTGGCGCGCATCGCCATGCCGCGCTCGATGGTGCGGTTGTCCGCCGGGCGCGAGGCGATGAGCGACGAACTGCAGGCGCTGTGCTTCCTGGCCGGTGCCAATTCGATCTTCTATGGCGACAAGCTGCTGACCACGGGCAACCCGGAAAGCGAACGCGACCTGGCCTTGTTCGCACGCCTGGGCCTGCAACCGATGGCGGTGCAGGTAGATGCAGAGGGCCACGACCACGGCGGCACCGTGCACGCCGATATCAGTGCCGATACGCCCGGCTGTGGCTGCGCTCACGCGGCCTGAGACGGGCCGCAAGCAGGCGTCGCGGCAACGCGCTACCCTAGCCGCCCCGTCGTCGCATTCAGCCACCATGGCCCGCCCCGACCTGACTGCCCGCCTCCACGCCCAACGCGCCCTGCGCGATGCCCAAGGCCGTCGCCGCCCTCGACGCACGGTCAGCCGTCGTGATGGCGTGCGCCTGGAAGTGGACGGCCAGTGGCTGACCGGCTTCTGCAGCAATGATTACCTGGGCCTGGCCCAGCAGTTCAGCGTGGTCAATGCGCTGCAGGACGCCGCCGCGCGCGAAGGCGCTGGCGCCGGTGCCTCGCACCTGGTCTGCGGCCACCACGCCCTGCACGAAGCGCTGGAACGCGAAGTAGCCGAGTGGCTGGGCTATCCGCGTGCGCTGCTGTTCGGCAGTGGCTTCGCCGCCAACCTGGCGGTGCAGCAGGCATTGCTGAGCGAAGAGAACGATGTCTGCGTACAGGACAAGCTCAACCACGCCAGCCTGCTCGATGCGACGCGGTTGGCCGGTGCACGCCTGCGCCGCTATCCGCATCTGGATGCGGAAGGCGCGATGCGTCAACTCAAGCACGCGCCCGATGGCGCGGCGATGCTGGCCACCGATGGTGTCTTCAGCATGGATGGCGACATCGCACCGCTGCGCGCTTTGTCGCTTGTGGCACGCCTGCAGCAGGCGCTGTTCTACGTCGATGACGCGCACGGCGTGGGCGTGGTCGGTGATGGCCGTGGTGCCGTGGCCGCCGCCGGGCTGGGCGTGGACGACGTACCGCTGCAACTGGTCACGCTGGGCAAGGCACTGGGCGGTTCCGGTGCACTGGTGCTGGGCCGCGACGACCTGATCGAGCATCTGGCCGAAACCGCACGTCCCTACATCTACACCACCGCCGTGCCACCGGCGATGGCCGCTGCGGCGCTTGAAGCAGTGCGCCTGGCGCGTCGCGACCACTGGCGCCGCACCAAGCTGACCGACCTGATCGCGCTGTTCCGCAGCGAAGCGCGTCGCCATGGGCTGGACCTGATGGCTTCGGAAACGCCGATCCAGCCGCTGCTGTGCGGCGATGACCATACCGCCGTTGCGATGTCCACGACGCTGGAACAGGCCGGCTGGCTGGTCGGCGCAATCCGCCCACCGACGGTGCCGGAAGGCAAGGCACGCTTGCGCGTGACGCTGTCCGCGCTGCATACGCCGGAACAGGTGCGTGGCCTGGTGGAGGCCATCGCCAGCGCGCGCGATCGCGTGACCCTGGCCGTGCGTGAAGCCGCGCCACCGCCGCTGCCCGCTTTTGCCTGAGTTCCGTGTAGTTCCCCATGCATATTGAAGTGACCGGCCGTGGGCCGGACCTGGTACTGATCCACGGCTGGGCCCTGCAGGGCGGTGTGTTCGCACCACTGGTGCAGCGCCTGGCGGACCAGTTCACCCTGCACCTGGTAGACCTGCCCGGCCATGGCCACAGCCGCGAGGACACCACGCCGCTGCGCCTGCCGTTCGTGGTCAATGCCATTGCTGCGGCCACGCCGCCGGCGGTGTGGTGCGGCTGGTCGCTGGGCGGCCTTTTCGCGCTGCATGCTGCCGCGACGCTGCCAAAGGTGCGCGGGCTGGCGATGATCGCGGCCACGCCGCGCTTCGTGCGTGGCGAAGACTGGCCGCACGCGGTGGAACCGGCGGTGTTCGAACAGTTCGGGCGCGAGCTGGCCAGCGACTTCGGTGGCACCTTGGAGCGCTTCCTGGCGCTGGATGTGATGGGCTCGGCACACGCCCGCGAGGAGCTGCGCACGCTGCGCCAGCGCCTGGTCGAGCGCGGTGCGCCCACCGAACGCGCCCTGCTGGAAGGCCTGCGCCTGCTGGAAGGCACCGACCTGCGCGGCGCACTGCCGACGCTGGGTAAACCCAGCCTGTGGATCGCCGGCCAACGCGACCGGCTGGTGTCTCCGGCGGCGATGCAGGCCGCCGCGGCACTGGCCCCGGGCGGGCAGGCGCTGACCATCGCCCACGGCGGCCATGCGCCCTTCCTCGGCCATGCCGACGAGGTCGCCGCCGCCCTGCAACACTTCGTTGCCGGCCTGTCACCGGCCGATGGCGGACAATGAGCGCCTTCCTCATTCCGCGGGATTGACGCATGGATCTGGGTATCAATGGCCGCTGGGCACTGGTCTGCGGCGCAAGCAAGGGGCTGGGCCTGGGCTGCGCGCGTGCGCTGGTGCGTGAAGGCGTCAACGTGGTGATCGTGGCCCGCGGTGAAGCCGCCCTGCAGGCCGCCGCTGAAGAGCTGCGCGCGCTGGCCGGTGCCGCCGAGGTGCGCGCGGTCGCCGCCGACGTCACCACCGAAGCCGGCCGCGTCGCGGCGCTGGCCACATGCCCGCAGGTGGACATCCTGGTCAACAACGCCGGTGGACCGCCGCCCGGTGATTTCCGCAATTTCGAGCGTGACGACTGGATTGCCGCGCTGGACGCCAACATGCTGGCGCCGATCGCGCTGATCCGCGCCACCGTCGACGCGATGATCGAGCGCGGCTTCGGCCGCATCGTCAACATCACCTCGTCGGCGGTGAAAGCCCCGATCGATATCCTGGCGCTGTCCAACGGCGCGCGCAGTGGCCTGACCGGTTTCGTCGCCGGCCTGTCGCGCCGCACCGTGGCCCACAACGTCACCATCAACAACCTGCTGCCCGGCCAGTTCGACACCGACCGCCTGCGCGCCAACTTCGCCCACAGTGCGGGCAAGGACGGCGACGCCGGCGAAGTGGCCGAACGCCGCCGCCAGCAGATCCCCGCCGGCCGCTTCGGCACACCCGACGAATTCGGCGCCGCCTGCGCCTTCCTGTGCAGTGCACAGGCCGGTTACCTCACCGGGCAGAACCTACTGATCGACGGCGGCGCCTACCCCGGTACGTTCTAAGAGACTTTCGCAATGCCGTCCCACTTCGATGCCCGCCACGTCCGCCGCGCGTTCGCCCGTGCCGCCAACAGCTACGACGCCGCCGCCGCCCTGCAGCGCGAAGTGCAGTCGCGGCTGATCGAATCGCTGGACTACCTGGAGGCACGCAAGCCCGAGGTGGTGCTGGACATCGGTGCCGGTACCGGACACGCCAGCGCGCTGATGAAGAAGCGCTGGCCGAAGGCGCAGGTGATCGCGCTGGACGTGGCGCTGCCGATGCTGGACCAGGCCAAGCGCCAGGCCGGCTGGTGGAAGCCGTTCCAGCGCCTGTGCGGTGACGCCGCCGCGCTGCCGCTGGCCGACAACAGCGTGGACGTGATCTTCAGCAACCTGTGCCTGCAGTGGGTGGACGACCTGCCGGCGGTGTTCGCCGGGTTCCGCCGTGTGCTCAAGCCAGGTGGCCTGCTGGTGTGTTCCACCTTCGGCCCGGAAACCCTGATCGAACTCAACGAAGCATTCGCCGCTGCCGATGACCGCCCGCACGTGAGCCGCTTCGCGCAGATCGCCCAGTTCGGCGATGCGCTGATGATGGCCGGCTTCCGCGACCCGGTGCTGGACCGCGACCTGTTCACCCTGACCTACGACGACCTGCCGTCACTGATGCGCGAACTGCGCGCGATGGGCGCGACCAATGCCCGCGTCGACCGTCGCCACACGCTGACCGGGCGTGGCCGTTTCGCCGCTGCGGCAGCGGCATATGAGCCGATGCGGCGCGCCGACGGCAAGCTGCCCAGCAGCTGGGAAGTGATCTATGCGCACGCCTGGGCACCGGACCCGGGCGCACCGATCCGCGAAGGCGGGCATGACGTGGCCTCGGTGCCGGTGTCGGCAATTCCGATCCGGCGCAAGCAGAGCTGATCGTCCGGTAGTGCCGGCCACTGGCTGGCAACCTCACGATTCCATGGTGGGCATCTGCCGGCCAGCGGCCGGCACTACCGCATGCCACTCCGCACGCGAATCGCTCTGGTAGGTGCCAACCTTGGTTGGCACACCCCATCAGATCGCGGTGCCGCCAGCAGTGTGCCGACCAAGGTCGGCACCTACCAAAGGCGGGTATGGGCCGGCACGTGGACCGGGTAGCGCCGGGCCATGCCCGGCGAGCGCAGCGGCACCCTCAGGTATTGGCCGGCGAACTCAGCGGCGGGCGCACCAGGTCACGGTGGAAGAAATAGATTTCCTGCACCAGGAAGCGCCAGCTGGTGTGGAAGCTGCGGAAGCGCGTGCTGGGCGTGGACGAGGCCAGCGCATCGATGCCCAGCGCCTTGCTCAGGCGCAGCGCGCGCGCCATGTGCAGCGGATCGCTGACGATGATCACCCGGTGCAGGTCGCGCTGGTCCATCAGCCGCTTGGCTTCAACCAGGTTCTGCACGGTATTGCGCGAGGCGGTTTCGATCAGGATCGCATCGTCCGGCACGCCATGCTTCAGCGCATAACGCCGCGCCACCTGCGATTCGGAAAAACGCGCACCGGTGCCACCGTAGCCGCCGGTGAAGATCAGCAGCGGCGCGTACTGGGCCTCGTACAGGTCCAGCCCATGCCGGATACGCTCTTCGAACACCGGTGACGGTTTGGCGTCATAGGCGGCCGCACCCAGCACGATGATGGCGTCGGCCTTGGCGGCCTGGTCACGCTCGCCGACCCAGACGATCCAGGCAGTCACGCCCAGCAGCCAGATCACCAACAGGACAAACAGCCGCCACAGCCAGCCCAGCAGGCCGGTGCGAGGCCGCTGCCGGTCGCGGCTCACGGCGCGCCCCAGCGCAGCGCTGGCAGGTCGACGTTGCCGCCGGACAGCACCAGGCCCACGCGCAGTCCGGCGAAACGTTGCGGCTGCGCCAGCACCGCAGCCAGCACAGTGGCCGAGGACGGCTCGACCACCTGCTTGAGCACCTCCCACAGCAGGCGCATCGCGGCCATCGTCGCCGCGTCATCGACCACGATCACCTCGGCACCGGCCGCGCGCAGCAGTTCGAAATTGGGCGCGCCGATCAGGGTACGCAGGCCATCGCAGATCGTGTCCGGGGTGAACGCGTCCTGGCGCTCGCCAGCGGCCAGCGAGCGCGCGGTATCGTCGGCACCGGCCGGCTCGGCCAGCACCAGACGGGTCTGCGGGCTGGCGTGCTGCAGCGCCAGCGCAGTGCCGCTGGCGAGGCCGCCGCCGCCCACCGGTACCACCAGCACGTCGAACGGGCCGTCGCTGTGCAGCAGTTCCAGGGCGGCGGTGCCCTGCCCGGCCATCACCGCCGGATTCGTATAGGGATGCACCAGGGTCGCGCCGGTGTCGGCCTGCACCTTGGCGCAGGTGGCCTCACGATCGGCAATGGTCGGCGGGCAGTGCCAGAGCGTGGCGCCATGGCGCGCAATATTGGCCAGCTTGGCCGCCACCGCGCCTTCCGGCACCACCACATGGCAGGGAATGCCACGGGTGCGCGCGGCCAGCGCCAGCGCGGCGCCATGATTGCCGGAGGAGTGGGTGACCACGCCGGCACTGGCGGAATCAGACTCCAGCGACCACACCGCGTTGCAGGCACCGCGGAACTTGAACGCACCACCACGCTGCAGGTGCTCGGCCTTGAACGCCAGCTGTGCCCCGGCCAGCGCATCGAGCGTGTGCGAGCGCAGCACCGGGGTCACGCTGGCATGCGGGGCGATCCTCGCGGCAGCAAGCAGGACGTCGTCGGCGCGGGGCAACAGTGAATCGCTCATGACGCAAGATTAACGTATGCCCCCGCGCTGGCGACCGGGACACAGGTCATGCCAGCATGCAGCCCTACGCCTCCATTCATCCTGGCCGGCGGAATTAAGGGCCGATTCAACGCTGGCGCCCGAAGCTGACTGCACACCCGTCCTCTGGGGGGACCCACCATGAAAATGCGCCTGATGCTTGCCGGTGGCCTGTTGCTGGCCCTGACCGGCTGCACCACCTACGACTATGTCGGCGGCGGCCGCAGCGGCAGCTACTACCACGGTGCGCCGTCGGTGGAATACCGCTACCCGGCCGGCTATCCCTACAACTACGGCCCCTACTACGGTGGCTATGGCGGCTACTACGGCGGCTACGGCAACCCGTATTACTCGCGCCCGATCTACCGCCCGCCGCACAACCACCGCCCGCCGCCGCGTCCGGGCAATGGCGGCGAGCACCGTCCGCCGCCGCCGTCGCGACCGTCGTACAACGGGGGTTCGCCGTGGCGGAACATGGACTCCATGCGCCGCCCGCCGCAATCGAACGCCCAGCCGTCGGCGCCCCCGCCGCAGACCCGTCCGGCACCGGCACCGAGTGCGCCGAGGATGAACGGTTCCCCCTGGCGCAACATGGATCGTGCGACGCAGCGCACAGTTGAGCGCTGAACCGTCTTGCATTTCACACGGTCTAAGCCGCAATCTACGCGGACATTGACGGCCCGCGTCACAAAGTGACAAAAACGACACGGGCCGCCGCAAAAAGCTCTACGTCGATATCCGACAGGAACATCTGGATCCCCCCTGTTCCGGCCCTGTCGGATGTCGGCACCTCTGAAAACAGACGGCCCCGCAATGCGGGGCCGTTTGTTTTGTTGGGTCGCCAACCGGCGAGGGCCCCAGCGTCAGTAGCTCCACGCCATGCGTGGATGGCGCCTTCCCGACAGCCGCAAAAAAACAGGGCCGGACAGTCCCCCGACTGCCGGCCCTCTGCTCCCCCACCGTGCGCCTGTACCGGCCCCTGTTCCAATTCCGGTCACGGGCGCCTACGGCGCCAGCCACGGTGGGTGCTATTGGGTTATCTGCAAAAATCCTGCCAACTTTAGGGCTGATTTCGGCGCTGGCCGGCCGGCGGCGACGTCCCGGCCCCGAATGGCGCTAAAATCGCCACCCCGGCGCCGCCTCCGGCCGCGCCCGCCCCCAGCTGAACAGGCCCCATGAATCCGTCCTTCCATCGTTACGACGTCATCGTCATCGGCGGTGGCCACGCTGGCACCGAAGCCGCGCTGGCCGCGGCCCGCACCGGCGTGCGCACCCTGCTGCTGACCCACAACATCGAAACGGTGGGTGCGATGAGCTGCAACCCGGCCATCGGCGGCATCGGCAAGGGCCACCTGGTCAAGGAGATCGACGCGCTGGGCGGTGCGATGGCGCATGCCGCCGACCGCGCCGGCATCCAGTGGCGCACGCTCAATGCCTCCAAGGGCCCGGCCGTGCGTGCCACCCGCTGCCAGGCCGACCGCAACCTGTACCGCATGGCGATCCGCGCCATCGTCGAAGGCCAGGCCAATCTGACAGTGTTCCAGGCCGCCGTCGATGACCTGGTCATTGAAGGCGACGCCGTGCGCGGGGTCATCACCCAGACCGGGCTGCGCTTCGATGCCGAGGCCGTGGTGCTGACCGCCGGCACCTTCCTGGCCGGCAAGATCCATGTCGGCCCGACCCAGTACGCCGCCGGCCGCATGGGCGACCCGCCGGCCACCACGCTGGCCGCGCGGCTGCGCGAGCGCCCGTTCCAGGTGGACCGCCTGAAGACCGGCACGCCGCCGCGCATCGATGGCCGCTCGCTGGACTACAGCGTGATGGACGAGCAGCCCGGCGATTCGCCGCGGCCGGTGATGTCCTTCCTCGGCTCGGTGGACGAGCATCCGCAGCAGGTCAGCTGCTGGATCACCCACACCACCGAACAGACCCACCAGATCATCCGCGACGCGCTGCACCGTTCGCCGCTGTACAGCGGCCAGATCGAAGGCATCGGCCCGCGCTACTGCCCGTCCATCGAGGACAAGGTGGTGCGCTTCGCCGAGAAGGCCAGCCACCAGATCTTCGTCGAACCCGAAGGCCTGGGCATCGTCGAGATCTATCCCAACGGCATCTCCACCTCGCTGCCGTTCGACGTGCAGCTGGAGATGGTGCGCAGCATCCGTGGCTTCGAGAACGCACACATCACCCGCCCCGGCTACGCGATCGAGTACGACTTCTTCGACCCGCGCGGGCTGAAGGCCTCGCTGGAAACCAAGCTGGTCAACGGCCTGTTCTTCGCCGGCCAGATCAACGGCACCACCGGCTACGAAGAGGCCGCCGCGCAGGGCCTGCTGGCTGGCCTGAACGCCGCACGCCAGGTGCGCGGGCTGGACGGCTGGTGCCCGCGTCGCGACGAGGCCTACCTGGGCGTGCTGGTGGATGACCTGATCACCCACGGCACCAACGAGCCGTACCGCATGTTCACCAGCCGCGCCGAGTACCGCCTGCAGCTGCGCGAGGACAATGCCGACCAGCGCCTGACCCCGACCGGCCGCGAAATGGGCCTGGTGGATGATCGCCGCTGGAGCGCGTTCGAGACCAAGCAGGCCGCCGTCGCTGCCGAGCGCGCACGCCTGGGTGCGCTGTGGGCAACCCCGGCCAATGCACTGGGCCGCGAAGTGAACGAGACGCTGGGCGTGGCGGTCAGTCGCGAGACCAACGTGCTGGACCTGATCAAGCGCCCCGAGCTGGATTACGCCAAGCTGATGCAGGTGCCCTCGCTGGGCCCGGCGGTGGCTGATGGCAAGGTTGCCGAGCAGGTGGAGATCGGCGTGAAGTACGCCGGCTACCTGGACCGCCAGCGCGAGGAGATCGAGCGCCAGCAGCGGCACGAAGCCACGCCGATCGCTGAAGCCTTCGATTACGCGACGGTGCGCGGGCTGTCGGCCGAAGCGCTGCAGAAGCTGGAGCGCGTACGCCCGCAGACCATCGGCCAGGCACAGCGCATTCCGGGCATGACCCCGGCAGCGATCTCGCTGCTGCTGGTGCACCTGGAGCGCGCACGCCGGGGACGCGTGGCGTAACGCACCGCTTCGCTCGCCGGGCATGGCCCGGCGCTACCAGCTCTGGTAGGTGTCGACCTTGGTCGACACGGATGCATGAAGCATCCCGGCAGTTGCAGGTGTCGGCGGGGTCGCCATTGGCCGAGCGCGTATCATCGTCGTGAACGCCCTGATTTCCGGAGACTTCGATGAACCCGCTGCGCCCCTTCCGCGACAAGATGCCCGTCCTCGGCGAACGCGTGTACATCGATCCGGCCTGCACCATCATCGGCGACGTGGAGCTGGCCGATGACGTGTCGGTATGGCCGGGCACGGTCATCCGCGGCGACGTCAACCATGTGCGCATCGGTGCACGCACCAACGTGCAGGACGGCACCATCATCCACGTCAGCCACCACAGCCCGTACAACAAGGCCGGCTACCCGACCCTGATCGGCGAAGGCGTGACCGTTGGCCACGGCTGCATCATCCATGCCTGCACGATCGGCGATTACAGCCTGATCGGCATGGGCGCCTGCATCCTCGATGGCGCCCGCGTGGAGCGCCATGGCTTCGTCGGCGCCGGTGCGGTGATCGGCCCCGGCAAGGTGGTGGGCGAAGGCGAGCTGTGGGTCGGCAACCCTGCACGACAGGCACGCACGCTCAGTGACAGGGAGATCGAGGCGCTGCATTACTCGGCCGACCACTACGTGCGGCTGAAGGACGAATACCGGGGCTGAGCCCCCGACGCTGCCATGCGGCTCTGCTAAAGTCTTGGCCCGACCAGGACCTGTCGAGACCCCCATGCCTGTGGCTGCCCGCCGGAGAGGACTCCGGCGCCCACAACGAAGGCCATCGCGCTGATGGCCGCACCGATGCTCGATACCTACCGCGAGGTGGTGACGCCGGAGGGTGTGCCGCTGCAGTTGCCTGCCGCCGGCCCGGTACCGCGGGCGATGGCCTGGCTGGTCGATCTTGGCGTGCGCATCGCGGCACTGGTGCTGGTGTCCATTCCGCTGGCGCTGCTGGACAAGTTCGGCTCCGGCCTCTACCTGGTGCTGATGTTCCTGGTCTACTGGGCCTACCCGATCGTCTGCGAAGCGTTGTGGGGGCGCACGCTGGGCAAGCGTGCGCTGGGGCTGCGCGTGCTGTCCCGCGATGGCGCGCCGGTAGGCTGGATGGCGGCGATCACCCGCAACCTGCTGCGCACGGTGGACATGCTGCCGTTCGGCTATGCGCTGGGCCTGATCAGCAGCCTGTTCGATCCGCATGGCCGCCGCCTTGGCGACCTGGTGGCGGGCACCGTGGTGGTGCACGCACCCGCGCTGTACCTGCCACCGCCGCCGACCATCGACAGCGTGCTGGCCCCGCCGCAGCCCCTGCGACCAGAGGAACAGGCTGCGTTGATGGCCTTCGCCGAGCGCGCGCCACGGTTGTCGGCGGCGCGCCAGCAGGAGCTGGCCGGTATTGCCGAGCCACTGACCGGCACCCATGGCCAGGTCGGCGTGCTGCGCCTGTATGCGATGGCCAACTGGCTGCTGGGGCGGCGATGAAGCAGGAACAGTTCGTCGCCCGCTACCAGCAGGAATGGCAGGACCTGGAGCAGTGGCTGCTGCTGCGTGCCGGTGCCTCACGCCGCACGCGCCGCAAGGCCAGCGGCCTGGCACTGGATGACACCACCTTCCCGCAGCGCTACCGGCGGCTGTGCCAGCAACTGGCGCTGGCCCGCGAACGCGGCTACAGCCCGCAGCTGGTGCAGCGCCTGCAGCAGCTCATGCAGCAGGGCCACAGCGTGCTGTACCGCACGCCGCCGACGCGCTGGCGGGGTGCCCTGGAGTTCCTGGTGGCCGATTTCCCGCTGCTGGTGCGCAGCCAGGCGCGCAGCATGTGGGTGGCGCTGGCGATGTTCGCGCTGCCGGCGGTGGCCTGCTTCGTGCTGGTGCAGGTCTATCCGGACCTGATCCACATGCTGATGGACAACCGCCAGATCGCCGAGATGGAGCGCATGTACGATCCCGCCGCCGAGCGCCTGGGGCGTGACAGCGGCACCGACTGGATGATGTTCGGCCACTACATCATGAACAACATCAGCATCGCCCTGCGCACCTTCGCCAGCGGGCTGCTGGCTGGGCTGGGCACGCTGCTGGTGCTGTTGTTCAACGGCGTGATCATCGGTTCGGTGGCCGGTCACCTGCAGCACATCGGCCATGGCGACCCGTTCTGGCGCTTCGTGGTCGGCCACGGTGCCTTCGAGCTGACCGCGATCGTGATCGCCGGCGGTGCCGGTCTGCAGCTGGGCATGAAGCTGCTGGCACCAGGCCGGCGCAGCCGCCTGGATGCACTGGTCGAAGGCGGCCGCATCGGCGCACGGCTGTGCCTCGGCGTCGCCTTCATGCTGCTGGTGGCCGCCTTCATCGAAGCCTTCTGGTCCTCGCTTGCCGAAGTACCGGCGTGGGGCAAGTTCAGCGTGGCCGGTGTGTTGTGGGCCGGCGTGCTGCTGTGGCTGTGGCGCGGCGGACGTGGGGGCGGCCATGCGCATTGACCGCCTGGACGTGGCGCTGCGCGCCCGCAGTGGCTGGGAAGCGATGGAGCTGGGCACCGCCCTGTCCCGCCGTCACGCGCGTGCGCTGTGGGGCAGCTGGCTGCTGGCCAGTGCACCGCTGTTCGTGATCTTCAACGCGCTGGGCTGGTGGCTGGATGCCTTCGGCTGGGCCTGGCTGGCGATGTGGTGGTGCAAGCCGCTGTTCGAACGCGCGCCGCTGTACGTGCTGTCGCGCGGCATTTTCGGTGAGCCGGTCGGCACGCTGGCCGCGCTGCGCGCGCAGCGAAGCTGGGGCAACAGCGGCTTCTGGGGCTACCTGGGCTGGCGCCGCTTCAGCGTGCTGCGCAGCCTGTGCCTGCCGGTGAACCTGCTGGAAGGCAACACACCGGGCCAGCGCGGCCCACGCCGTCGTGCGGTGGCAGCCGGCGCAGCGGGCGCGGCACTGGTACTGACGGTGACCTGCCTGGCGTTCGAAGCCGTGTTGGTATCCGGCGCGATCGGTGCGGTGTTCATGTTCATGCCACTGGAGCTGATGTCCGAATCGTGGCGTGCGGCGTGGGACATGATTGGCAAGGACACGCCGGCATGGGCACGGCTGGGCTTCAACCTGGCGTGCTGGCTGGCCTCGGTGTTGATCGGCCCGTTCTTCGTCGGTGCGGGCTTTGGCCTGTACCTGAACCGTCGAACGCAGATGGAAGCCTGGGACGTCGAAATCGCCCTGCGCCGCCTGCGCGAGCGGCTGCTGCCGGCAGCATCGACGCTGGCGCTGCTGCTGTGGCTGGCACTGCCGCTGGTGTCCGCACCGGTGCATGCGCAGGACGCGCAGACGGTCGCGGAGCAGGCAGGCGATGCCGAAGAGGACGAAGACAGTGCGGAAGAACCGGCCACCGCGGCCAACGACCCCGCCAATACGCCGGCAATGATCTTCGGTACAGCGCCGGTGGACACCGCCGGTTTCCGTCAGGCAGTGAACCGCGCCTATGAAGACCCGCTGCAGCGCCCGACCCGCCAGGTGACCCGCTGGAAGCCGATCGAGCAGGCCGAGAAAAAAAAGAAGGAAGACAAGCAGCTGCAGCGTGACACCAACAGCAAAGGTGAACGCAAGGCGCGCAAGGACGGCATCGCCTGGCTGGCACGGCTGGCCGAATGGGGCCTGTGGGGCCTGCTCGGCATCCTGCTGCTGGTGCTGCTGCTGACCGCGCGGCTGTGGCTGCCGTGGCTGCGTGGCAGTGGCCGGCGCAAGGCCGACGTTGCACCGAAGGTGCTGGAGGAGCAGGTGGAGTTGCCGGTGGTGCTGCCGCCGGACGTGGCCACCCAGGCCGGCCTGCTCTGGGACCAGGGCCGGCCGCGGCAGGCGCTGGCCCTGCTGTACCGCGCCAGCGTGCGCACGGTGGGCGAGCGCAGCGGTATCGCGCTTCCACCCGGTGCTACCGAAGCGCAATGCCTGCGCGCGTCGCGACGCATGCCCGAGGCCAGCGACCGTGACCTGTTCGCGCGCATCGTGCGCATGTGGCAGTACGCTGCCTACGGTGGCCGCCTGCCCAGCCGCGCCGATTTCGATGCGTTGGCCGATACCCTGCGCCAGCAGTACGGGTGGCAGGCATGAGCCCGCGCCTGTTCTGGTCGCTGCTGCTCGGTGCATTGGTGCTGTTCGGCGTACCGCTGACCATCCTCTACCTGCGCACGCACGAACGGGTGACCGAGACGATCCGGCTGCCGCCACAGGGCGAGGCCGCCTACAACCCGCTGTACGTGCTCGGCCAGGCCCTGCGCGCCGATGGCATCGACGTGCATTCGCGACCGCGGCTGGAGTTGCAGCAGATGACGCTGGGGCGCCACGACACGGTGGTGCTGCTGCAGGACAGCAGCGAACTGCCGCCGCCCGTCGCCAGCGCACTGCTGGACTGGGTCGACGGTGGTGGTCACCTGCTGGTACGTACGCCGCCGCCGGCCGAGGACGATGCCGGCAGCACACAGGGCCCCCTGCTGGACCGGCTGGGCGTAGACAGCCTGTTCCAGCGCAGCGACTGCCAGGCCTTCCATGTCGACGACGATCCGGGCCACGTCGAATTCTGTGGTGGCCGCCGCTTCACCCTGGGGTTTGCGGCCAGTGCGCAGGCCGAACGCCGCTGGGGCACTGATCGCGACCTGGTGTTCGCGCGCCTGCGCCACGGCCAGGGCAGAGTGAGCGTGCTGGCCGACATGGAGTTCATGCGCAGCGAAGTGGACTCACCGGCAGCGCGCCTGGCGTCGGCAGGTGGCGGGGCCAGCGACGGCCTGCACGACGCGTCGCATCGCGACCTGACCCGCTACCTGCTCGATCCGAACTATGGCAAGGGTGCGGTCTGGCTGGTCTATGCCAGCCGCCCGCCGTCGCTGTGGTCGCGCATGTTCTATCAGGGCTGGCCGTTGTGGGTGCCGTTGCTGCTGGCCTTGCTGGGCTGGCTGTGGGGCCGTTCACAGCGCTTCGGCAGCCTGCTGCCGTCGCCGGTGCTGGAACGTCGTTCACTGCTGGAGCACGTGCGTGCCAGTGGCGAACTGCTGCTGCGCTTCGGTCACGGCATACGCCTGTACGAGGCCGTGCTCGCCCTGTTCCTGCACCGCCTGCGCCTGCGCGCACCGATTGCCGCCGCATTGGATGGTGCGCCGCGCGATCAGGCCATCGCCGAGCTGCTGAAGTGGCCGCAGGGCCGCGTCGCCAGCGCACTCACGCCCCCACCGCCGCACGATTCCTCCGCCCTGCGCGAGCGCATCCGCTTGCTGCTCCAGATGAGATCCCTGCTATGACCGAAGTCCCCGAGCTGCCGGCGGCCGCCAACGCCCGCCTGATCGAACGCGTCGATGCCATCCGCGATGCCGTCGGCCACGCCTTCATCGGCCAGGCCGATGTGCTGGACCAGATCCTGGTGGCGCTGCTTGCCGGTGGTCACGTGCTGATCGAGGGCGTGCCCGGGCTGGGCAAGACCCTGCTGGTGCGCGCACTGGCACAGGCCCTGGAGCTTGATTACGGGCGTGTACAGTTCACCCCCGACCTGATGCCCAGCGACGTCAGTGGCCACGCGGTGTACGACCCGAAGAGCGAGAGCTTCAAGATCCGCCGCGGCCCGGTGTTCACCAACCTGCTGCTGGCCGACGAGATCAACCGTGCACCCGCCAAGACCCAGTCGGCGCTGCTGGAAGTGATGCAGGAAGGCCAGGTGACCATCGAAGGCAAGGCCTTCACCCTGGCGCCGCCGTTCATGGCGCTGGCCACGCAGAACCCGCTGGAGCAGGAAGGCACCTACCCGCTGCCGGAAGCACAGCTGGACCGCTTCCTGCTGAAGGTGCTGATCGACTACCCGCAGTTGGAGGACGAGAAGCGCATGGTGACCGCGATCACCAGCGGCCGTGCCGCCAGCGATTTCGACCTGAGCCAGGTGCCACGCGTGCTCGGTGCTGGTGAGCTGCTGGAACTGCAGCGCGCCACTGCGGCGATCACCGTCGACGACGAAGTGATCGACTACGCGGTGCGGATTGTGGCGGCCACAAGGCAGTGGCCGGGTATCGCGGTCGGCGCTGGCCCGCGTGGCAGCATCGCGCTGGTGCGTGCCTCGCGCGCGCAGGCGGTGCTGGCCGGTCGTGATTTCGTCACTCCGGATGATGTGCGCGACATCGCACGCCCGGCGCTGCGCCACCGCATCGCGCTGGCCCCGGAACTGCAGATCGAAGGCCAGGACGCCGACGATGTGCTGGGCGCGCTGCTGGCCAAGGTGGAAGCGCCGCGCCGATGAAGCCGGCCCCGCTGCTGCTGGCACTGCTGCTGGCCTGGGCTGCCCTGGGCGGTCTGGTGCTGGGCGGTCTGCTGCCGCGCTGGAGCTGGGCGCTGGCGGCGCTGGCGATTGCCGTGCCGGCGCTGATGGATCTGTGGCGCCAGTGGCGGCGTCCGTCGCCGCAGGTGCAGCGCGAACTGCCCGAAGCGCTGGCACTGGGCGTGCGCCGCGAGGCTGCACTGCGGCTGCAGGCGGACGCACCGATGACGGTGCAGGTGTTCGACCTGGTCCCCGGCGGCTGGCCGCTGGAATCACTGCCGCAGCGCGTGCGCCTGCAGGCCGGCAGTGCCTCCACCCTGCACTACCACTTGCAGCCGCTGCAGCGTGGGCATTTCCGCTTCGAAGGCGTGCACCTGCGCATGCGTTCGCCGTGGCGGCTGTGGTGGCAGCAACGCACGCTGCCGCCCACACTGGACGTGCGGGTCTATCCGAACTTCGTGCCGCTCACCCGCTTTGCCCTGTTCAGTGCCGACCAGGCCTCGCGGCTGGTCGGTGCACACGTGAAGCGCCGCCGCGGCGAAGGCACCGACTTCCACCAGATGCGCGAGTACCGCATCGGCGACAGCCTGCGCCAGCTCGACTGGAAGGCCACCGCGCGTGCGCGCAAGCTGATCTCGCGCGAATACCAGGACGAGAAGAACCAGCAGCTGCTGCTGATGCTCGACAGCGGTCGGCGCATGCTGGCCAGCGAAGGCGGGCTCTCGCACTTCGACCATGCCTTGAACGCCTCGCTGGTGGTGGCTTACCTGGCGTTGCGCCAGGGCGACGCCGCCGGCCTGTTCGCCACCGGTGGCGAGCGCCGTTGGGTGGCGCCGCAGCGCGGCATGGGCACCGTCGAGCACCTGCTGCGCGCCAGCTACGACCTGCAGCCACGCGCGGTGGCCACCGACTACCTGGCCGCCGCCACCGAAGTGTCGCTGCGCCAGCGCCGGCGTGCGCTGGTGATGCTGGTCAGCAACGTGCGCGACGAAGACATCGAAGACCTGCTGGCGGCGGTGCGCCTGCTGCAGCAGCGCCACCTGGTATGCGTGGCCAGCCTGCGCGAGCGTGAGCTGGACGGCGTGCTGGACAGCGAAGTGCAGACACTGGAAGACGCCACCCAGGCCGGTGCAGCGGCGCTGTACCTGCAGCAGCGCGCGAAGGCGCATGAGGCGCTGCGCAGCGAGAAGGTGATGGTGCTGGACGTAACCGCCGATGCCCTGCCCGGTGCGCTGGTGGAACGCTACCTGGCGGTGAAGCGCGAAGGGCTGCTCTGATACCAGCGATCGATCTGGTGGGGGCCAACAACGGTTGCCGGCCAGCGGCCGGCACTACCCCTGCAACAACCAACGCATCGCTCTGGTAGGTGCCAACCTTGGTTGGCACGAAACCCACGGCGCCGACCAGGGTCGGCCTCTACCCTCAGCGGTTGTTCTACGACGGGCGATGGTTGCCCACGCCGGCCCGTGGGCGCCGCACTGTCATCAGACGTAGATCCGCGTCGGCGCCTCGTCAACGATTGCGTGCGGCACGAAGCGCGCACTGTCGCGGGTGATCGCGCTGTCGTCCTCGCGGATGCCGATGCCGCAGGCGTGGTCACCCACCACCCAGCTGCCGATCAGCGGGTAGCCGCCTTCGAAGCGGGTCAGCGGATGCGCACGCTGGATGATCGCCGGGCCGTCGTAGGGACCGTCGCTGCGTTGGGTGCTGCCATCGGCCAGGTGCATCTCGATGTTGGCGCCTTCGCGCGAGAACAGCGGCTTGCGCACCCAGCCCGAGGCCAGCGTGCTGCCGTCATCGAAATGCGCTTCCAGCAGGTTCGGATGGCCCACGTTGCGCTGCCACAGCAGCGGCAGGATGCCCTTGTTGCTCAGCACCGCCTTCCACGCCGGCTCCAGCAGCTGCACGCCCGAGCCGGGCAGCGCGCGGCCGAACTCCTCGGCCATCAGGTCTTCCAGTGGGTACAGCTTGAACAGCGTGCCGATCACCGAATCGTCCAGCGCGGTGAAGCGTCCGTCCTCGGACAGGCCGATATCCTCGATGGCGATGGCCTGGCCATGCAGGCCGGCCTGCGACGCACAGTCGCGCAGGTACTCCACGGTGCCGCGGTCTTCTTCCGAACTGCCCACGGCGCTGAAATACAGCGGCGGCGGCAGCTGCGTGGCCAGTTCGCCGAAGCGTTCGACCAGCGCTTCGTGGATCGCGTTGAACTGGTCGGCATGCTGCGGCAGGCGACCGGCATTGCGCTGGTCTTCCAGCCACTGCCACTGGAAGAAGCTGGCCTCGAACAGCGAGGTCGGCGTGTCGTAGTTCAGTTCGTACAGCTTGGCCGGGCCGGTACCGTCGTAGGCCAGGTCCAGGCGACCGTACAGATGCGGCTGGCGCTGGCGCCAGCTGTCGGCGATCCAGTCGCGGTAATGCGACGGAATCGCCAGCTGGTCCATCAGGCGTTCGCTGCCGATGACATCGCCGACCAGGTCCAGCGCCATCTGGTGCAGCTCGGCGCTGGGGTCTTCGATGTCCTGTTCGATCTGGCGCAGGGTGAAGGCGTAGTACGCGCTTTCATCCCAGTACGGCTGGCCGTCGATGGTGTGGAAGCGGAAACCCGCCTCTTCCGCGCGTGCCCGCCACTGGGCACGCTCGGCAATCCGGATACGCTGCATGGGTCGATCAGCCGCCGTAGCTGCCGCTGGTGCTGCGGCGTGCGCTGGTGTTGCCGAAGCCACCACGGCTGGCGGTGACCGCACGGTTCGGTTCGCTGGTGACCGGCGCCAGGCCCGCCTTGCCGGCGCCGATGCCGCTGGCGGTGTTCAGGCCGCCGCTGCCGCCCGGTGCCGGACGCGCCCAACCAGCGCTCTTGTCCTGGTAGGCCGGCGACGCCGCCGGCGCCTGCGGAGCCAGGCCGCCGCGGTTGCTCAGCATCTGCGACATGAAGAAGCCCATCATCATCGGGCCGATGAACGAGGTACCGGCCGAGGTGTGCTGCTGCACGCACTGTTCCGGCTTGTAGTCCTTCTCGCAGGCTTCCTTGCTGGCGTACTTCGGCGCCGCATCGGCGGCCTGCTTCTGCGCTTCGGCGAACGCATTGCGGCACGACGACGGATCGCCGGTGGCCTCGGTGCAGGCCTCCACCGAGGTGTACAGGCCTTCCTGCACCTTCACCTCCGGCTCCTTCTGGCAGGCGGTGAACAGCAGCGGCGCAGCGCTCATCAGCAGCAGCGCGGTGGTGCGGGAACGTTTCATGGCCTCATGCCCTGTCGACGGATCAATGCCCCAATGATGCCAAATCCGGACCAGCAACCGGAATCGGCAAAGTCCGAAAGATGAACGGACTTTCATTTTCGTCGGGCATTGGGGTCAGAGCCCATCGCGCCGCGATGGGATCCGACCCCGGGCGGCGCACCGCTCTGGCAGGTGCCAACCTTGGTTGGCACACACGGCACGGCGCCGACCAAGGTCGGCATCTACCGAAAACGGGTGGTTGCAGCAGCAACCGAAAAAATTGGCCATGATCGGGCGACCCCCACGTTGTACGGCCCGCCCGTTCCGCCAGCCATGCCTGAATACCGCTCCCGCACCTCCACCGCCGGCCGCAACATGGCCGGCGCCCGCGCCCTGTGGCGTGCCACCGGCATGAAGGACGGCGACTTCCACAAGCCGATCATCGCCATCGCCAACTCCTTCACCCAGTTCGTGCCCGGCCACGTGCACCTGAAGGACCTCGGCCAGCTGGTCGCGCGCGAGATCGAACAGGTCGGCGGCGTCGCCAAGGAATTCAACACCATCGCCGTGGACGACGGCATCGCGATGGGCCACGACGGCATGCTGTATTCGCTGCCCAGCCGCGAGATCATCGCCGACGCCGTGGAGTACATGGTCAACGCGCACTGCGCCGACGCGCTGGTGTGCATCAGCAACTGCGACAAGATCACCCCCGGCATGCTGATGGCCGCGCTGCGCCTCAACATCCCGGTGGTGTTCGTCTCCGGCGGGCCGATGGAAGCGGGCAAGACCAAGCTGTCCGAGCACAAGCTGGACCTGGTCGATGCGATGGTGGTGGCCGCCGATGACAGCGCCTCCGACGAGAAGGTCGCCGCGTTCGAGCGCAGCGCCTGCCCCACCTGCGGCTCCTGCTCGGGCATGTTCACCGCCAACTCGATGAACTGCCTGACCGAAGCGCTGGGCCTGTCGCTGCCGGGCAATGGCACCACGCTGGCCACCCATGCCGACCGCGAGGCGCTGTTCCGCCGCGCCGGCCGCCTGATCGTCGAACTCTGCCACCGCTGGTATGGCGGCGAAGACCCGAGCGCGCTGCCGCGCGGCATCGCCACCCAGGCCGCGTTCGCCAACGCGATGACCCTGGACATCGCCATGGGCGGTTCCACCAACACCATCCTGCATCTGCTGGCTGCCGCGCAGGAAGCGGAGGTCGACTTCGACCTGACCCACATCGACGCGCTGTCGCGGCGCGTACCGCAGCTGTGCAAGGTGGCGCCGAACACGCCGAAGTACCACATCGAGGACGTGCATCGCGCCGGCGGCGTGTTCGGCATCCTCGGTGAACTGGACCGCGCCGGCCTGCTCGAAACCACGGTGCCGACCGTGCACAGCGCCAGCCTGGCCGAAGCACTGGAACGCTGGGACGTGGTGCGCAGTGACAACGACACCCTGCATACCTTCTTCAAGGCTGGCCCGGCCGGCATCCCCACCCAAGAAGCCTTCAGCCAGGCCACGCGCTGGCCGACGCTGGACGTGGACCGCGCCGAGGGCTGCATCCGCTCGCTGCAGCACGCGTATTCGCTGGAAGGCGGGCTGGCCGTGCTGCGCGGCAACCTGGCCATCGATGGCTGCGTGGTGAAGACCGCCGGCGTGGACGAGTCGATCCATGTGTTCGAAGGCCCCGCGCGCGTCTACGAAAGCCAGGACGCCGCCGTCGCCGGCATCCTCGCTGACGAGGTGCAGCCGGGCGAGGTGGTGGTCATCCGCTACGAAGGCCCGAAGGGCGGCCCCGGCATGCAGGAGATGCTGTACCCGACCAGCTATCTGAAATCGAAGGGGCTGGGCAAGCAATGTGCGCTGCTCACCGATGGCCGCTTTTCCGGCGGAACCTCGGGCCTGTCAATCGGCCATGTCTCGCCGGAAGCCGCCAGTGGCGGTGTCATCGGCCTGGTGGAAAACGGCGACCGCATCCGCATCGACATCCCGGCGCGCCGCATCGATCTGCTGCTGGATGAGGCCACGCTGGCCCAGCGCCGCGCCGACGCCGATGCCCGCGGCTGGAAGCCGCGCGCACCGCGCCCGCGCAAAGTCACCAGCGCGCTGAAGGCTTACGCGCTGCTCGCCACCAGCGCCGACAAGGGCGCCGTACGCAACACCGCCCTGCTCGGCGATTGACCCCCGTGCGGTAGTGCCGGCCGCTGGCCGGCATCTGCACTGCGACGCCCCACATCAATGAGGTTGCCGGCCAGCGGCCGGCGCTACCTCTCCTGATCCGTTATGGTGGTCCAGGAAGTCACCAACACGGAGGTTGAGATGATGTTGCTTTCCTATGCGCTGGCCGCTGCCATGGGCATGTCTGCAGAACCGCCCAAAGCCCCCGACTGCAGCTACGACCGTGCAGCGATGCTGGCGATGGAACCTGGCCGATTCGATCAGGACCTGGCAGGTGGCTGGCGCCCGCTGGCCGACCGTGGCTGTACCCGCGAAGCGGCCGACCTGCTGTCCGCCTACGGCGCTCTGCCCAAGGCAGAAGGCAACGTCATCATCACCTGGCACGAGGGCCAGCTGCGCGCGGAGCTGGGGCAGACCGCGCAGGCGATCACGCTGATGGAACGCAGCCACAAACCTGTGAACGCGGGCGACCCGGGTTACTGGAATGCCTACGTGGACGGCATGGTCGCGTTCCTGCGCCAGGACCGCGGCGCCCTGGAAAAGGCTCGTGCGAGGCTGGTCGCGATACCGACGCCCACCGCGATGGCGGAGAACATCAAGGACGGTCGCTACCACTTCACCACCGAGGGCGGGCAGCAGGTGCAGATGCCGTGGCCACCGAACCTGGATGTGCTTGATGGGCTACTGCGCTGCTTCGGCAAACCCTACACGGAGGCTTATGGGCCAGGCTGCCGGACGCCTGAAACAGCCACCCGGTAACCACCAAGCGCCGCTGTCCGATCGTCAGCCCGTGCGGTAGTGCCGGCTGCTGGCCGGCATCTGTACAGTGCTCGCAAAAAAGGGGACGGAGGGAATTAAGTCGTTTTTGCCATAAACGACTTAATTCCCTCCGTCCCCTTTTTGCTACTGGTCAGCCGATCACGCGCTTGAACGGTGGCAGCGCGTCGATGATGCGCTTGCCGTAACGGCGGGTCAGCAGCCGCGAATCGAGGATCACCACGCGGCCGGTGTCGGTGGAGGTGCGGATCAGGCGGCCGGCGAACTGGGTCAGCGTGCGCAGCGCGTGCGGAATCGCGATCAGGTTGAAGGCGTTGAGCCCACGCCCCTCGAACCATTCACTGAGCGTGGCGGTCTGCGGATCGGTCGGCACCGCGAACGGCACCTGGGTGATTACCACCGTGGTGCAGGCCTCACCGGGCAGGTCGAGGCCTTCGCCGAACGAATTCAGGCCGAACAGCACCGAGCCTTCGCCTGCCGCCACGCGCCGCAGATGCTCGTCGATCAGTCGGGTCTTGGACATCTCGCCCTGCACCAGCACCTGCTTTCGGCGCGCGGCCGACATCAGCCCGGCTACCTTCTCCATCTTCCAGCGCGAGGTGAACAGCACCATCGAGCCCTTGGCCCAGTCCAGTTCGGTGTCCAGGTAGCGCGCCACTTCGCGCGGGTGGCCTTCGCGGTCGTCCGGCGTGACTGGGAACTTCGGCACGATCAGCTCGGCCTGGTTGGCCAGGTCGAACGGCGACGACAGCGAGACCATCTCGGCCTCTTCCGGAATGCCGTTGTCGATCGCCAGCGACTGGAAATCACCACCGCCGGTCAACGTCGCCGAGGTCATCACCACCGAGTCCACTTCATCCCACAGCAGCTTGCGCAGCACGTGCGCGGCCGACACCGGCGAGCCATGCAGCACCAGGTCGCCGTCGCGGGTGGCGGTGACCCAGCGCGCCATCGGCGGCGCGCCGTCCTTGTCCTCGCGGCGCCAGGCCTGCCACAGGTTGTACTGCTGCTCGATCATTTCCAGCGCCATGCCCAGGTTGCGCTGCAGGCGCTCGCGCGCGGCATCGTCCGGCTTGCCCTTGGCGACCTGCGCGGTGGCGGCATGCGCCCAGTTGTAGAGGCTGCGGGTGTCGTCGGCCAGCGCTTCGATCGGCTCGCGCCAGGCCTCGGGCAGGCGGCCATTGGCCGCGCGCCACATCGGCTCTTCGTCGGCCGGTGCCGGCATCCACACCCGCTCGATGTGGTCACGGAACGCGCGCAGCTGCTTGGCCACGTTGCTGGCCACCTCGATCGCCTCGTTCGGCAACAGGTTGCCAAGGCGGTCCTTGTCGACCGCGCGGTAGGCGCCGGCGATCAGGATCTGCAGGCGGCCGGTGCGCTTGGCCATCTCGTCCAGCGCCAGGCTGGCCGCGCCCTGGTCGATCGCCACGTTGCCGATGTGATGGCCTTCGTCCAACACCAGCAGCATGTCCGACGGCGGGGCGATCAACGGCTGGCCGTTGTCGCTGTCACCGATCGACAGCGCCGACAGCAGCAGCGCGTGGTTGGTGACCACGATCTGTGCGTCGCGCACCGTATTGCGCGAACGCAGCACCGCGCACTGCGCCGAATAGGCACAGCGGCGCCCGGCACAGCCCGAAGCCGGCGTGGTGATGCGGCTGCGCAGGCCGGGGCTGATGGTCTCCGGCGCGTTGTCGATGTCGCCATCCCAGCTGCCGCCGGTGAAGGCATCGGTCAGGCGCTTGGCGATGTCCATCTCGATCGGCGCCAGCGGCCGGTCGAACAGCGGCGCGTCATCCTCGAACATGCCGCCTTGCGAGCCCTCGCCCTGCGCCTCGGCGGCGTTGCGCGTGCAGAGGTAGCGGGTACGGCCCTTGGCCAGCGCCACGGTCGCTTCCAGGCCGGTGGCCTTGAGGAAATTCGGGATATCGCGCTCGACCAGCTGCGACTGCAGCGCCACGGTGCCGGTGCTGATCACCAGCTTCTTCTTGCTGGCCAGCGCGATCGGCACGCCTGCGGTGAGGTAGCCCAGGCTCTTGCCGACGCCGGTGGGCGCTTCGACCACGCCGACGCCACCGCTTTTCGACAGCGCACGCGACACCACGCCGATCATCTGGCTCTGCGAGCGACGGGTGGAGAAGCCGGGGGTATTGGCCTGCAGCGTCGTGTACGCCTTGCGGATCGCGTCCTTCAAGGTGTCATCGAGCGTGCGCGGAGCGGCGACGGTTTCGGTCACGCCGGGAAGTACCGTGGCTGGATCAGGCCGGTCATTGTCGCATGGCCGGCCGCGTTCACCGTCGCTGGCACCCTGAACGGGCCAGCGACGACGCCCGGCGGCGGTCACGGTCCGATGGCCGGACCGCTCATGGGCCAGATACGCCGGGCATGGTCCGGCGCGACCGGTCAGGACGCCGGGATCGAACGGGTACGCAGCAGGCGCACCAGCGCCCACACCAGCAGCACCACGCCGATGGCCTCGACCATCGCCAGCGCGAAGTGCAGCACGCCAAGGATGGCACTCATGCCCGAGATGGCGTCGAAGTTGCCGCTGTTGATCAACCACATCGGCAGGATGCCGGCGGCCATGCCGCCGAGGCTGGACAGCAGCAACAGCACCAGGCCGACCAGGGCGCCGGTACGGGTGGCATCGCGCGGTGCGCCGACCACCCAGACCAGGCCCACGCACAGTGCGATCAGTACCGGCAGGCGCACGCCCACGATGCTCAGCACCGTCACCATCAGGGTCGTGTTGTCCATCGATCAGTCCTCGCCGGCCAGCACGGCCGAGCCCTGCCGCAGCGTCTGGTAGACCTCGTCGGTCTGCGGACGCACACCGTGCCACTGCAGGAAGCTCTCGGCGGCCTGCTCGACCAGCATGCCCAGGCCATCCACGGTATTGCGGCAGTTCGCTGCGCGCGCCCAGGCCAGGAAGGCGATGGCGGCCTCGCCGTAGTTCAGGTCGACGGCGGTGGTCATCGAGTTGACCAGCGACAGCGGCAGCTTGAACTCAACGTCGCGGTCGCGGCCGGCCGAGGTGGCATTGACGATCAGTTCGAAGTCGCCCAGCTCGCGCAGGTCTTCCCAGTAGCGGCTGATCGCGCGGCCCGGTTCGCCCATCGCGTCGATCAGTTCATCGGCGCGTTCCGGCGTGCGGTTGACCACCACCAGCTCGGTGATGCCGGCATCAAGGAAGGCCGGAGCGACGCTGCGCGCGGAGCCGCCGGCACCGATCAGCAGCATGCGGCGGCCACGCAGGTCCAGGCCATGGCGGTCGGTCAGGTCACGCACCAGGCCGATGCCGTCGGTGGTGTCGCCATGCCAGCGGTCGCCCTTGCGCAGCAGCGTGTTGACCGAGCCGGCGCGGCGCGCACGTGCAGTCAGCGTGGTGCACACCGAGAACGCGGCTTCCTTGTGCGGCGAGGTGACGTTGGCACCGACACCGCCGTCGGCGGCGAAGGCTTCCAGGCCGGCCAGGAACGCATCCGGGGCCAGGTCGATCGCGCGGTAATCCACCGCGATGCCTTCCTGGCGACCGAACGTCGCGTGGATCTGCGGCGACTTCGAGTGGGCAACGGGGTGTCCGAAGACGGCGTAACGGTCGGTCATGGAATCCTCAAGCTGGCTAGACTGATGCTCTTTCGTGCACGGACCCGGATGATGCGCATCACCCCGCCCCTGCTGGTGCTTGCCGCCAGTCTACTCTCTGCCCCCGTGGCGATGGCGTTGAACGAGTACGGCATCGAAGGCATGGGCGTAGTCTCGACCCGTGCCGACGAGGGCCGCGCCACGATCAGCGCCGATGGCCAGCGCATCGTTTTCGCCCGCCGTGGCGAGGCCGGTTGGGGCCTGTGGGAGGCGCGCGTGGTGGACGGCCGCTGGCAGCAGGCGCAGGCCTTGCCGGTAGGCGTGGCCGGTGAGGCCCATGATCCCTACTTCAGCCGCGACGGCCGCTGGCTGCTGTTCGCGGCCGGCCGCGAGGGCAAGCTGGCGCTGTATCGGGCCGCTCTCGCCACCGATGGCCAACTGGGTACCGCGCAGCTGCTGGCGGGCGACGCGGGCCGCCGGGAAGAGCGCGGGCCGGCCCTGAGCGCGGATGGCAGGCAGCTGTTGTTTGCCCGCCAGCAGGGCCGTGGCGCCGGCTGGGACCTGTTCGTAGCGACGCTGGATGCGCAGGGACTGCGTGGCCCGGCCAGCGCACTGAGCGCGTTGAACAGCGCCGACGACGAGACCGACGGCGACTGGCTGGGCCATGACGGCGCCGTGGTGTTCAGCCGCGGCAACGGCACGACCACGCAGGTGTGGAGCAGCGGCTGTGCGTGGACCGGTGCGGCGCTGCAGCCATTGGGGCTGTCGTTCAACCAGGCCAGCGGCTGGACCGGCGCGCCGGTGATCGACAACGCCAAGCCCGGCGAGATGATGGTCGCCAGCAGTGCGGCGAAGGCACCGCGTGCCGGTGGCGTGGATGTGTACCGGTTGGCCGCGCCGAAGGTGGCGGCGGTTGCGGGGTGCGTGCCGGGCGCACGGTGACGGCAAACGCCAACCAAGGTTGGCGGCTACCCGGGCGATGGAGGCGCCAGGTGCGTGCGGTAGATCCACGCCGTGCGTGGATGGCCGCTTGGTAGATGCCAACCTTGGTTGGCATGCGGGAAAGTGCCAACCAAGGTTGGCACCCACCCGTCAGCGCGACAACACCTTGGCGCGCTGCTGCTCGTACTCGATCTCGCTCAGCTGGCCATTGTCCTTGCGCTGGTTCAACGCGGCCAGTTCGGCCTGCACGCTGTCCGGCAGGGCCTGCTCACGGGCGACATGGCGGGCGGCGGAGAGCTGCTCCGGCGGGCGCTTGCCGGCCCGCCAGGCCGCGATGAAGACACCGACGATGATGGCGCCGAACACCAGCGTACCGATGCCCCAGATCAGCCATTGCATCCATCCCAGTTCGGGTCCCATCGCGTAATCCTCCGTCTATCGTGGCGCTATTGTCAGCGCTCGCGCAGCCATCGCGCCACCTGCGGCGCGAAATAGGTCAGCACGCCATCGGCGCCGGCCCGCTTGAAGCCCAGCAGCGACTCCAGCACGCAGGCGCGTTCGTCCAGCCAGCCGTTGGCGAAGGCGGCCTTCATCATCGCGTACTCGCCGCTCACCTGGTAGGCGAAGGTCGGCACGCCGAATTTTTCCTTCACCCGGCGCACCAGGTCCAGGTACGGCATGCCCGGCTTGACCATCACCATGTCAGCACCCTCTTCCAGGTCCAGCGCGATCTCGCGCAGGGCCTCGTCGCCGTTGGCAGGGTCCATCTGGTAGGTCTTCTTGTCGGCCTTGCCGAGGCTGGTGGCGCTGCCCACCGCATCACGGAACGGACCGTAGAACGCCGAGGCGTACTTGGCCGAGTAGGCCATGATGCGCACGTTGATGTGGTTGTCGGCATCCAGCGCACGACGGATCGCGCCGATGCGGCCGTCCATCATGTCCGACGGCGAGACGATGTCCACACCGGCCTCGGCGTGCGATACCGACTGCTTGACCAGCGCCTCGACGGTGATGTCGTTCAGCACATAGCCCTTGTCGTCGATGATGCCGTCCTGGCCGTGCGTGGTGTACGGGTCCAGCGCCACGTCGGTCATCACCCCCAGTTCCGGGAATCGCGACTTCAGCGCGCGGATCGCACGCTGCGCCAGGCCGTCCTCCGCCCACGCCGCCGATGCATCCAGCGACTTCAGCGACGGGTCGATCACCGGGAACAGGTCGATCACCGGAATACCCAGCTCCAGCGCTTCTTCGGCTACCTTCAGCAGTTCTTCGATCGACAGCCGCTCCACGCCCGGCATCGACGGTACTGCGGTGCGGCCGGCCAGTTCGTGCACGAACACCGGGTAGATCAGGTCATCGGTGGTCAGCGTGTTCTCGCGCATCAGACGGCGTGAGAACTCGTCATGGCGCATGCGGCGCGGGCGGTAAAGCGGGTGGGACATGGCAGGCTCCGAGGAGTGGCTATTGCAACAGGTAGCCCTGCGGCAGCAGGGGTTCGGGCAATGGGCGTTCGCCGAGCGCGTCGAGCTGGTCGATCTCGATCGTGCGCACCAGCGCGTCCAGCGGCAGGTCGTTCGGCTCCAGGCCGAACGGGTCTTCCATTTCTTCGCCCAGCTGGTCCAGGCCGAAGAAGGCATAGGCCAGCACCGCCGACAGCACCGGCGTGCCCCAGCCCAGCGAACTGGCCAGGCCGAACGGCAGCAGCACGCAGAACATCCACGCGCAGCGGTGCAGCAGCAGGGTGTAGGCGAACGGCAGCGGTGTGGTGAGGATGCGCTCGCAGCCGGCCTGGATCGACGACATCGCATGCAGGCGCTCTTCCAGCTGGGTGTAGAGGATCGGGTCGAGGTCACCGGCGCGCAGGGCCTGCGCCAGTTCCGCAGCGATCATCGAGAGCAGCGCGTCGGGCACGTTCTCGCGCTGCCCGAGTTGTTCGCGCTGGCGCTTGTCCAGCCACGGCAGGGCCATCAGCGCCACGATGCGCCCGCGCAGGCGACCGGCCAGGGCATGGGCGAACGCGGTGGTGAGGTAGGCGATGCGGCGGCGGCGACCGGCGTCATCGGCCAGCAGCAGGTTGACCTGGCGCGCCAGCGAACGCGATTCATAGACCAGCTGGCCCCACAGCTTGCGGCCTTCCCACCAGCGGTCATAGCAGGCGCTGTTGCGGAAGCTGAGGAAGATCGACAGGACCAGGCCAAGCAGGGTGAACGGCGTGACCGACACGCGTTCGATGCCGGTCGGCGGCGCCAGTTCCACCACCGCGGCCACCGCGATGGACAGGATCAGGATGGCCAGCACCTTGGGCGCGATCGCTTTGACGATCGAGCCGCGCAGGATGTACAGCAGTTGCCAGCCGTGGGGACGGGGTCGGATGATCATGGGGCAGCCGCGCCGGGCGCGGATTCACAGGCACGCGGGGGGCTCGCGCAGCCATTCATTGTACGCCCCTGCCCGGCCATGGGCCGTGCGCCTGCGACGCCCTGTCGCACCCGACGGTGGGCTCAGATCACGCCGCCCCCCAGGCCGAGGCGGAGGATGCCGACCACCACCACGATGCCGTTCAGCACCAGCCCGGCCCAGGCCCGGCCACGCTTGCTCGAGTGGGTGAACAGGATGCCGAGCGCGGCGATGACCGCGCCCACCGCAGCGAACGGGATCAGGAACCAGTTGCCCCAGCCCAGCAGTGGAATCAGCGCCAGGATCATCCACAACAGCGCCAGTACGCCCCACAACAGACTGATCACACCCATGCCGCTCTCCCGCAGTTGGTTCCTGCCCCAACCATAGACGTTCCCGCTGCCGCCGCCTACTGCCATTGGCGGGGCTGTCACCCCCGCCGTGCTAGCGTGCTGCCGTGCGTGCCCTGGCCCGGGTGTTGGCGCCGATTCAGAGTGGCCCGCCGATGATCGCAACCAGTCCTACAGGGGTCGTGCCATGAACATCCGTTGGGCCGCGTTGGCGGCCATCCTGCTGGTCGCCGCTGGCTGTGCCAGTACCTCCAAGGTGATGCTGGGCCGCGCCCGCGCACCGATCGATCCGGCGCTGGTGCAGATCTATTCGACGCCACCGGCCGGTTCACAGGAAATCGCCCAGCTGGAATCGGCGTCCGCCGTCGGCTTCGGCACCCAGGGCCAGACCGATGCCGCCGTGGCACGCCTGAAGCGTGAGGCCGCCGCGCTCGGCGCCAATGGCGTGGTGTTGATGGGCGTGGGCAGCAGTGGCTCACCGGTGGGCATGTCGGTCGGCGCCGGCACGTTCGGTTCGCACGTCGGTGGCGGCGTCGGCATCGGTATTCCGACCACGCAGAAGCGCGCCGCCGGCGTCGCGATCTGGGTGCCGAATCCGGCACCGCCCGCGCGGTTGCCG